>CAZOTP010000406.1:0-2758 GCA_964582655.1 uncultured Pirellulales bacterium
AACAGCCACATCGTGTTTGACATGGTCTTGAAACCACCGGACCGCGAGTTTCCGCGTATCCTGCCTCATTTCCAGACTGATTCCCAATGCGTAGAAAAACGTGAGGCAAAACAGAATTCCTACGGGAACGTATCGCTGCCACCAGGCAAGAGAACGGTGTTGAAGCCACAGCGATATTCCCCCTCCGGCCAGAATCGCCAGGCAGGTAAAACCGGGCATATAAAAACGGGGAGCGGAGAATCGTATGGTAACAACGACAATCAGAAAAAAGGACAACAGGGGGAACAGGCAGAACAGACCGATAGTCCGGTTGCGAAGGAGAAAATATCCCGCCGAAAGAAGAGCTGTCGCCGATAAGGGCCAACCCAGCGCGACATACAGATCTTTCATCATGAGGAACGGCAGCAAGGCGTATGTTTTCGGGCTGGTCGGCATACTCCAGGAGGTAATGTCCGGACCTTTCCAATAATTCATCCGCTGTACATATCCGTTGTAATCCGTTGCGATGTTGTTGAACCATACGAATATCAATAGAAACAGGATCCCTGCGGCCAGGCATTGCAGGGAGAATGTGCTGATCAGGCACCGCACAATGGTTTTCCCCTCCGCGCGCGCTTTTTGAAAGAATGCGAACAGGATAAAAAGGGCCAATCCCGCCGCAAATCCTATGGATGGGTCTTTGGTCGTAACCGACAGGGCGGCAAAAATCGACAGAGCGATGAAATGACGCCACTTTTGAGATTGTATCACCAGAATCGCCCCATAGAGGGCCCACGCAAACCAGAAGGCAGAGGGGACATCGACATTTCCCGTATGACAGTAAAACACAAACTCGTGGATGCAGGCCATGGACGCCCCGGCGGCTCCGGCGGCCCAGTCGCTGTGAAAGATTCGTCTTGCCGTTAAAAATACGGCGATTACGGTTCCCGTTCCCATCCCGGCCGTGATGCAGCAGGCGATGAGGGTGAGGAGGGACAGTCGCTCTTCATTCAGGACGATGTTTTCTATTTTTCCATAGGGCCGGATTTCGGAAATGGGATGAACGAGCCAATACCGCAAGGCGGGTTCATAGGCGGCGGCATTGACCAGGAATTGCGTCCGGGGATACTTAAAAATGCCAGGTTTTGAAGAGAAAGGGCCGATGCTGGATTGTGGGAAGGCCCGCTATGGTATCGTTGCACCACGTTCGAACATTCGGCAGGTTCCATGTAATCCCGACCAGGTTCAGCACGAGGCTTACCGCGATGATCGAAGCAAGGGCCAACGCGGTTCCCCGCTGGAAGGGAGGGGGAGATTTCGAATGATCTGCCGGCGAAGTATCCATTAGGCCACAGACGATGCCTTATATCAGAAACAGGAAAACTATATGCTCGACTCTCTTGACGGATTTCATAAGCGTTTTTCAAGCAGGTTTTTTTCGAGGTCATGATTCCAACAGTCGATGGATTGCAGGGGAGTTTTCCGGATGTGAGGGTAGAGGATCGCTTTGCCGTCGATTTTGGTTTCTTTGATCATTTTGAGGACATCGATGGTGTTGTCGAGGGAGCCGACGGCGGCGACGTAATTGCCCGGATCGATTTCGTTTTTGTGGATAGCGGCCAGAGTGGCGGTCATGTCGGAGGGATCGCCTCCGGAGGAGCCGACGAGTTTGATTTCCTGATAATGGACGGCGAGGGCATCGACGGAGAGCAGATTTTTCCCTTTGGGTAAGCCGCCAAAGAGGTTGGCGACGCCTCCGGGAGCCAGGAGGGAGAGCGCCTGCTGCTGGACGGACTGAATACCGACGGCGAGAATCATATCATCGGCGCCGCGGCCGCCGGAGAGTTCGTTCAAGGCGGCTTCGAGCTTATCGGAGGTGAGCGTGAGGAGTTTCACACCTTTCTGGCGGGCTTTTTCGCCTATGTTCTGCATGGTTCTGTCGAGGCGTTCCTGGACAAGGTCGGAAACGATCAGAATGCGGGGGGAGAATCGCAGAGCCAGTTCGGCATGCATCCGTCCCATGGCGCCGGCGCCGATGACGACGGCGACGCCGCCGGGGAGGAGGCCCAGTTGGGGGACGCGTTCGGCGTGCGGGCCGTTTTTAAGGATATGATAATTCCGCTGCTGGGCGGAGTAGATGCAGCTGATGGGTTCGGCCATGGAGACGGCGAAATAAGACATGCGGCTGTCGGGCAGGGGAAGGAGGCAGTCGGCTTTGAGGACTTCTTCCTGAATGCGGATGTACTGGGCGAGATGACCGCCGAGGGTGTAACCGACGGCGCATTTGTGCATCCCTTCGGCGTTGTTTTTGTATCGTTGGCGGAAATTAATCGGATCCGTCGCGACGGCGGGCTGGATGGCGAACCGCTGCCCGGGTTTATAGCGGGAACGGAGATTGTCGCCGATTTTGACCAGGGTGACGGCGCCTTCATCGCCGAGGATGACGGGGTAAGCCGCCATGTCCCAGCCGTTGATGAACGTGTGGTCGGGTCCCTGATCGATGAGTTTGAGGATGCTGGTGCAGACGCCGGCGGCATCGACGCGGGCCAGAAGCTGGTTAGGTCCGATGGGGGGAACGGGAAGTTCCTCGACGGCGAGGTTTTCAACTCCTTTGGCTTTGGCAACGACGGCGGTCATGGTGTGGGGGATTTCGAACTCGGCCTGCTGGAAGTAGGTTTCGTATTTTGTCATGGTTATTTCCGGTAAACGATTCCATCCAAATCCATGGTTTCAAGCGGCATGGTTCAAGGCGCAAAATCTTATGCTACCGCAGATGGAG
>CAZOTP010000407.1:0-2729 GCA_964582655.1 uncultured Pirellulales bacterium
ATCGCCAGTGCCTCGGAAGACCTCTGGGCCGATCCGAAGGGTGAATTCCTCTCCGCCCTCCATGCCGATCCCGTCTATCGCCTTTTGAAAACCGATGGAATCCCCATCCGGGAATTCCCCCCCGTTAACCAGCCCGCACAGGGAACCATTGCCTACCACGTCCGGCAGGGTAAACACGACATCACTGAATACGACTGGCAGCAATACCTCACCTTCGCCGACAAACACTTCGGCATCCAAACGCCAAAGGAATCCATTCCGTGAAACTATCCGATCGGAAACAGGGCTTTAATTTCTGACGCGGTGAGTTTCAGATCATTTACTTCGGATTCGCGTATAGGCTCAAATCGCTTTGCCAGATCCATCGCGGTGGGAAATAGTCGCATATCGCCCGGCGGAATTGCTGCCGTCACGCCCGGCTGGCTGAGGGTAAACCGAACCGCTTTTTCCGCCTCCGCCGCATCGGTGATCGGTTCATACCAGCACTTGGGCCACTGCTCCTTTCGCGGGTCCCCTTCCGCCCATTTCCCCTTCGCCATCGCCTTGAGCGCAAGAATCGCCATGCCCTTCCGATGGGCCTTCTCCAGCGCCGCCGCACCGAAACCATGCTTCAAAAACGAGGCATAATTCACCGGGAACAATATGGAGTCGAAGTCGTAGTTCTCCATCGCCGCCAGCGCCGCTTCCTCCGAATGCGCTGAGAAACCTAAAAATCGCACTACTCCCGCCTTCTTCGCCTCGGTAAAGACCTCCATCGCCCCGCCCTTCCTAAACGCCGCCTCCACATCTTTTTTCACATCCGTAATCGCGTGAAGCTGATATAAATCGAAATGATCCGTCCGCAGCAGCTTCCGCGATTCCTTCAATTCCCGGTCCGCCCCTTCGCGCGTGCGCTCCGTGGTCTTGCACGCCAGAAAGCAATCCTTGCGAAACGGCTCCAGCGCCGGTCCCAGCTTTGACTGCGCATCGCCGTATGTCGGAGCCACATCGAAATAATTGATCCCCCGCTCGACCGCATCGGCCACGATCCGGTTCGCCTCCTCCTGAGGCTCCTTCATCACCAGGATTCCCCCGAACCCGATCACCGACAGCCTCACGTTCGTCTTCCCGTAAAGCCGGTACCGCATCCCGTCCCGGATCACATCCTGCTTGTCGCTCGCTGGTTCCATAGGTTCCGCATCCTTCTGATTCACGGGTTTATCCGATTCGCTGGAGCCGGAACATCCGGCCAGTCCCGCTCCCGCCAGTGCCGCCGCCGATCCGGCCTTCAAGAATTCCCGCCGATCCATCGTCTTTCGGTTCATAATACACCTCGCAAACGATATGTCCTATTCTATACCCTGTATTTCCATTTTTCCCGTCCTATGAAAAAATTACAAATCAGAGGTAATAGCACGAACAGTCCGCGAATTCCCCCCAGTTCGCCAGTTGTCTTGGATGTTCCGGATCGATCACCGAAACTTCCCGAATCTGATGCACAAACCGCTCCGCCGCCCGCCGGTCAAACCGGCCCGGAAAAACGGTCATGCTCCAGCGGAACAGCATCTGCCCTTCCTGGTAAATCGGAAAATTCGTCGGCCACATGTTGTTCAGAATCCAGCTATAGACATGGCCGCTGCGCACCTCCAGCCGCCGCTGCCATTTTCCGGTATGAATATCCCCGATCTGAACCAGCGGGCAATCATGCGGAACCAGCACAACCGTCCGGTCCTCCCCGCTCACGGCCAGGTAATCCCCCGCCGAAAGCCAGTCCGCCGCGCTGCCTGGCAGCTGATCCGCCCCCGCCCCATACACCGCCCCGGCCAGTTCCAGCCAAACCTCCGGCGACCGCACCGCGAACGGAAACGACAGATACAGACTCTCATACGATGTTTGAATCTCCTTGTCGAGCCGTACAATCACATCGATCCGGGGCATCGCATGATACAAACGAATCTCCCGCACAAACGAGACCTTCGGCAGCCTGCCCCGCGTAATCAGGCTTTGATACACCGCTCCGGCGGCAATCCGGCCCCCCTGCCTTCCGGCATGGCCGCCCTTCCGGACAAATTCCGGACACGGTCGCTTGGATTCCTCTTTCAGCATCCCGCAGTGAATATCGTACAGCCGCTCCCGGCTGCCGCGGCGAATCCGCTCATGGATCAGCTCCCCGAAACTCCACGCCCCCGCCTCGCAAAACGCCGTTCCGCTGGCTTTGTCCAGAATCGACCGCACCGCCCCGGTTTCGGAATTCACATCCAATCGATAGTGTTCCGTTTCCAGTCCCGCCGGGATTGTCCCTTTCCCCGCCTGCGCCTTTTCCCGGCGGAAATAGCGCACGCTTCGCGCAGGCACGGACACCGCATACGAATCCTCGGGAAGCTCTCCCTCGGAACACGCCCCGCTCCGCTGCCCGCCAAAGCGATCCCCCGTCTGCGTATCGACCAAATCGCCGGTCCTCGATTTGGGCTTACGATGCAGCGACACCACACCCTCCCACGCCTCGCCAAACGGATTGACCACCGCAACCTCTCCCGGCCGGGCAAATTCCCCGGCAAGCCGTCGTTCCAGTGCCTGCGAATCCGCCAGACCGACCAGCGCATAATTCCGCTTGAGATTCCATTCCGACCGCGCCAGCGGATTCCACGGCGCCATCGCCGCCGTATTGTGCCCGAACGTATGCTCATCATACAGCAGCACGTTCTCCGCCGCCTGTTCCTAAGCCTCGCAGTCTCCCGTCTGCTTCCGCC
>CAZOTP010000408.1:0-1414 GCA_964582655.1 uncultured Pirellulales bacterium
TTCTGGGCGGGTGCCAGCTCTGCTGCATCGGTCTGATCGGGCAGTATCTGGCGCGGATTTTCGACGAGGTGAAGGGAAGGCCGGTGTATTTATTGAAGCAGGAGGCCCAGCGGCGGCGGAGGCCCAAGCGCATCGGACCTTATCGGCGGGAGAAACCAGCGTTTTACAACGTGGAGCTGGATCTGGCGAGAGCGAACGCGGACCTATCCGCAGCGCCTCTGGGAGCGGGCGGCGATGCATGAGCGTGCGGAGCCGATTCAGCGCGGAGAATGGGGGATCCTGTCGGGAGCGGTTCTGGTTTCCCTTTTGATTCACGGACTGTTTGTGATGGATGGATTCGGGGAGCCGGACGCGTGCCGTTTCGCGATTCACGCGGCAAGCTGGCACGAGACGGGCAGGCAGATCAATCCGGGGTACACGTTTCGGACGAGTCCCTTGTATATTCACGCGCTGAAGAAGTGGCTGGACGCGGGGTTTTCGCCGGAATCGGTGGAAGCGATGATGAACTGGAGCAATGTGATTCTGGGCAGCGCGGTTCTGGTTCCCTTGTATGTTTTGTTTCGACGTCTGGCGGGAGCGAGGGCGGCGGCGGCGGGGTGTCTTTTGTACTGGTTTACACCCACGTTCTGGCAGTCGAACAATTACGGGATGCCTCATGTGCCTTCGTTTTTCTGCCTGACGGTTTCGCTGCTGTATTTTATGCAGATGATGGAAGCACAGGGTGGAAAGAAGTTTTTATTTTCGCTGGCGAGCCTGCTGTTTGCGATGCTGGCGGTGGAACTGAAGGCGGATGTGGCGCTGTGTTTCGGGGCGTTTCTGGGGATGGTGTATTATTTTCGGGTGTGGAAGGCGTGGCCTGTGCTGATGAGCGTTTTGATCTTGCCGGGGCTTTCCGTGGGGGCGGTGCTTTTACACAGGCAGTGGATCGCGCCGGAGCTGGAGGGGACAGCGCAGTTCGCGGGGCAGTGGCGGCAGGACTGGCCTGTCACGCTGGAGAGCATTTTGAATGTTCGCAGCCTGGCGATTCCGGCGACATCGGTTGGCGGGGTGTTTTACGCGATGGTGTGGATCAGCGTGATTTATATGCTGATGCGTGCGGAACGGTGGAGGCTTCTGATCCTGGCGGCGATGTGGGCGCTGCCGGCGATGGGGTTCTGGTCGCTGCGGGCGGGGAACAGCGCCCGACATCTGATGGTATCGTACAGCATCCTCATGCTGCTGCCGGCGGTTGTGCTGACAAGGAAACTTGCATCCCGAAAATCGCTGGCGTGGGCGCTGGTGATTCTGATCGGGGTGAATTATTTCGCGAACACGTCGAAAAACTGGGGATTTCACGTGGGCGGGCGGCTGATCGAATCGCGGATGGCGATGCAGGGGATCGTGAACAATTTAGAAATAATGGGCGGAGAACTTG
>CAZOTP010000408.1:1424-2723 GCA_964582655.1 uncultured Pirellulales bacterium
ATGCAGAAGATTGTAAATAATTTTGCAGCCATGGGAGAGGAACTCATCAAGCTGCCCTGTCCGCGGAAACTGCTGCATGAAGAGGAGGGGACGTGCTATCTGATCTGGGAGGCATTGAAGGATGCCAAGCGTTTTACGGCGGCGTATCCGGGATATTATGAATATACAATCACGCGGCGGGATGGAGAGACGTACCGGCTTCGGATTGTTTCCGCTTCGATGCAGGATGATCCGGCGATGAGGAGGTGGCGCCGGTTCGATTTCGATATCACCGGATTCACCGCAAGCGGTACGTGGGTGGATTCAGAATAGAAACCTAACCGAACTTTTTGGAATTCCATGAATTCGCTTGACAAGAGGTATAGCCTGTGCTATACTTATATAATGGCAAGCGAAGTGCGTTTTTCCCGGGTGAGAAAGATGCTGGAGAAGAAAGGATACGCCCTGACACGGGTATCCGGGTCGCATCATATTTTCACCCGGAAAGGATCGCTGCCTGTGAGCATTCCGGTTCATCGTGGAAAGGTAAAACCGTTTTATGTCCGGCAAATCGAAACCATGGAATAAGCCCTTTGAGAAGAAGGTTCTGGCGGCGGCGAGGAAGATCGCCGAGGCGTACGAAGTGATCATGACGTTTGAGGACGGGCGATGGTACGGGAGGGGTCTGGAGATGGCGGGGGTGTTTGGGGACGGCAAAACGCCCAACGCGTGCGTGGAAAGCACCCGCGAGGCTCTGGTTTCGGCGGTAGCGCATCTTCTGGAACGGGGCGAAGCCGTTCCTCCTCCTGCGAGCGAGGGCAAGCGAACAGAACAGGTGAATGTGCGTCTGACGGCGGAGGAGAAGGCGATTTTAAGCGCATCGGCGAAATCCAAGGGGTATCGCGGGATCGGAGATTATATCCGCGCGAGTGTTCTGACGACGGCGACGCATTCCTGACCCCCCACCTCTCTAACAAGGGTCCCTTGCCTGAAGAGGAGTGGTATCTATACAAAACTGGGAAAGATATATGATTCATTCGGCGGAAGAATTCATCCGGTTGCGAGAGAGCGAAGAATCCAAGGAATATATGCGGGCAGCAAATGACTCCGCACCGATAGAAGTATGGCTTGAAGTCATCGCCAAGTACCCAGATTATCGCAAATGGGTAGCACACAACAAAACGGTGCCTGTAAGCATCCTTGAAGTCCTGTCGAAAGATCCTGATGTAGATGTGAGATTTACAGTAGCCATGCGTCGCAAAGCGGGCGAGACTCTTCTACGGAAACTAGCTCAAGATCCTGATGAATCAATCAGAGAAC
>CAZOTP010000409.1:0-2718 GCA_964582655.1 uncultured Pirellulales bacterium
AAGCCTGCCGACGGGACGGTGACCATTGTGGACGGCATCGTCATCGATTTTCAAACCGCTAAGCCGCTGTCGAATTATGTGGTCGGAGGGCAGGAAGAAACCATCCATGAGGGATCCTTGCAGCCCAATGACGCGGTTCACCTGGAACAAACCTGCGCGTTCTGGCATGAATGTTTCAGTACGCGAAAAGGGCCGGACTATATCGTTCTCGAAAAGGACCTGAATTATGCTTTGACTCGTCAAAATGCCGCAGAATCCATCGCTACAGGAGAAAAGGCGGCCGGCTGGCTCTGGTGCAGCGGGACAGACCGCTCTTTCGGGGTGGCGGTCCGGGATTTCTGGGAGGAAGGACCCAGGGCGCTACAAATCGCACAGGATGGCTCCTTCGGCGTGGAATGTTATGCCCATTGGCAGGCGAAACCAGGCCAACCGCGTCCCCGGCGAGAACCAACTCCCGATTATTCCAAACATCCCAATCTGGACAACTGGCTGGCGGATGATCCGAAGGTTACGGTTCAGCGATGGCTTGCTGATACCGGGTATGAAGGGCCGGTTCGGAGGGGGCCGTTTCGGTTTGGTCCCGGCCGGGCGAAAACCACCGATGTTCTGTACCTTTTCGGTTCGGCAAAAAATCGCCAAAATGACATTCGCGCCCTCCGTGCCCGGCGAAATTACCTTATCCCTGTTGTCAATCCAGAGTATCTGGCCCAGACCCGAGCGCTGCCTCTGGTCTGGACCGCGGCAAGCGACAGCAATATGCCTGTCTTTGAAAACGGGCTTCTGGAGGCGTTTGCCAACTGGAAAAAGCATGCGGCCCGCTACGGATTTCTCCACTACGGGGACGACCAGTGCCACTGGGGATACAACCGTACGATTCCCTCCACGACGGACGATCAGGAATACGATACCACGCAGTGTCTGACGATGCAGTTCGGCCGCACGGGCCGGGAGGACTATCTGCGATGGGCAAATATCTGCGCCCGGCACTTCATGGATGTCGATCAGGTCCAGGATACCGGCGAGCTTCACTATCACGGCTATGCGGGAGGCGGGGACTATCACGAAGAATCCAAATCATGCGATATGCAGGGGCATCCCTACATCGGCGGCATCGTCAATCACTACATGCTCACCGGCGACCGGCGGAGCCTTCGCGGCATTTACAGGCTTGCCGAGACGCTGAGCAGCTACGGAGAGCTGAGCCGCTACATCCTCAAAAAAAATGAACGCTCCCTCGTCCGCGTGGGGATCTGCCTCGCCGCTATCTACGACCTCACCGGCAATCCCGAGCATCTGGCTCCCTTTCAGCAGGTTATCACCGCGATGAATGACCTGACCGGCAACGTAAGTTCCGATCTGCGAGGCAATCCTCCCTTCAAAATCTGGTGGATTCATCACAATGAATTTTCCCATCATGTCCGCGAATTTCTCGTACGCGCGCATTTGGCTACGAACGATCCAAAAACCCTCGATACCCTCAAACTCTCCTGCGATCAATATCTTCATGATCTGTGGGACAGCCGGAAACGGGCGTGGCGATGCTTTGGCGCGGGCGATTTCAACATGCAATACGAAGATCCCGTTCCCCGCGAGCCGGCTGCCGGAGCTTATTATGATGAAGTGGCGGCTTCCCACTATGGCATGGGATTTGTCTATCTGGCCGGAGTAGCGGGCGATACCTCATATCTGGCGCCGTTTCTGGAATCCCTCGACACTCTGGGCCGCAATTATGCAAATAACTATGGCAACCGAACCTTTACTCAGTGTCAGCTTTGGGCGCTGCCCATGATTTCCATGCTGCCCAAATCCTGGCGGGAGGATAAAGGTCAAATCGTTATGCGGGAAGTCTTCCGGGCGAAACTCAGCGATGATGACCTCGCCGCATGGACACCGGAGGGAATCGTTTCGGGCGAAGTCCATGGCGAACTACTCCGGCAGGACAGCCCCTTCGGGCAGGCGCTGCGCACCTGCCGCCATTCGTTTGTCAGTTTCCCTGCCCCGGAAAATATCCTGGAAATGCCGGGCTCCCTCTGTGTCTGGGTTCGCAAAGACGATGCCCAATGGGACAGCAAGCCCTGGCCCTGGTATGGGGAATTGCGTGGGCTGATCCACATCGGCTCCGACCGGCGCGAAACCAACGCGCTGGATATCATGATGATGCAGGGGCGAGCCAAGGCCGAAGACGAGGTTGTCCGCGACAAACTCTGGACGAGGATGTATGACAACCGCAGTTGGGAAATGTTCGCGCTCGAAGCGGAAAATCCCTTTTGGGAAGAGCAGCAGTGGCATCATATCGCGGTAGTCTGGAACCGCTTCGATGTAACAGTCTATCTCAACGGCAAGATCGTCGCACACGAAGACCGCTTTGCCTTGCCCAATGGCGGTCAAACGCACATCTGGCTTGGATGGCGGCCCTTCAACCGCTACGGCCAGGCGGATTTTTATGACCTCCGCCTCTTCCGCACCGCGCTGCCCGACGATGTGGTAAAGAGTATGTACGAAGCGTCGCGCCCCCAATAAGAGAAGCTTGAAAGACCCGAAAAGCGTGATTCCTGTTCCAAGGGAGACGCGGTACGAGTTTTTACAGGGATTCGGAGAGGAAAACCCGGGACAAAAGGGTGGGGCGAATAATATAACCATCTGTGAATAAAAGGATTGCATGTTTTACAAGAGGGTCTTTCCGGTTCGTCTGTCGGACTCTTGCCCTGGGGGCCGGTT
>CAZOTP010000410.1:0-2714 GCA_964582655.1 uncultured Pirellulales bacterium
GCGAAAATCCGTCGTGCACGAATCCGATAGGCAGGCGATTGTGGTGGGCCATCATGAGGTGTTCGGCCAGCGGCAGCAGCGGCGGCGAATCCGGCGGATTCGCAGTACGCAGGCGATCGAGTCGTTCACGGATTTGCAGAAGAACGACCTGGTGGTGCACGTGAGCAACGGGATCGGGCGGTTTCTGGGGATGAAGACGCTGACGAAGAACGGGCGGGAGGATGAGTATCTGGCGATTGAGTACGCCGGGGGGGCGGTGGTGCATGTTCCGGCGAGCAAGATCGAGCTGGTGCACAAGTATGTGGGATCGCACGAGAAGGGCGCGAAGCTGAACCGGCTGGGCAGCCGCACGTGGGAGAAGCAGAAGGAGAAGGTCGGCGAGGCGGTGGAGGACCTGGCCAGCGAGCTGATCGAGATCCAGGCGGAGCGGGAAAGCGCGCCGGGGATTGCGTATCCGGCGGATACGGGCTGGCAGCGGGAATTCGAGGGGCTATTTCCGTATCCGGATACGGAAGATCAGCTTACGGTGAATCAGGAGATCAAGCGGGATATGCAGAAGAGCCGCCCCATGGATCGTCTGCTGTGCGGGGATGTGGGGTACGGCAAGACGGAGCTGGCGATCCGGGCGGCGTTCAAGGCGGCGGAATACGGCAAGCAGGTGGCGGTGCTGGTGCCAACAACGGTGCTGGCCGAACAGCACTACCGGACGTTTCGAGAGCGGCTGGCGGATTTCCCGTTCGCGGTGGAGTCGGTCAGCCGGTTCAAGACAGGCCGCGAGGCCAAGGACATTCTTCAACGGACGGCGATGGGGCAGGTGGATATTCTGATCGGGACGCACCGGCTGCTGAGCGCGGATGTTTCGTTCCGGGATCTGGGGCTGGTGATTATCGATGAGGAGCAGCGGTTCGGGGTGGAGCACAAGGAGCGGCTCAAGCGATTCCGGAGGACGGTGGACCTCTTGACTCTGACGGCGACGCCGATTCCGCGGACGCTGCACATGGCGTTCCTGGGAATCCGGGATATTTCGTCGCTGACGACGGCGCCGCTGGACCGGCGGAGCATTGTCACCGAGGTGTGCCGTTATGAGGAGCGGCTCATCCGCGAGGCGATTCTGCGGGAACTGGCGCGGGACGGGCAGGTGTATTACGTGCACAACCGGGTGAAGAGCATCGAATCGGCGGCGGCGCGGGTGGCGGGCCTTGCGCCGGAAGCGAGGGTGATTTTCGCGCACGGTCAGATGTCGCGGGCGGAGCTGGAAGAGCGGATGATGGAATTTGTGATGGGGCGAGCGGACGTGCTGGTCTGCACGACGATCATCGAGTCGGGGCTGGACATTCCCAACGCCAACACGATGATCATCGAGGATGCGGACCGGTTCGGCCTGGCGGAACTCCACCAGCTTCGGGGCCGCGTGGGGCGGTATAAAAACCGGGCGTACGCGTATATGCTTTTGCCGATGTGGCGGACGGTGAATCCCACGGCCCTCAAGCGGCTCAAGGCGATAGAGGAATATTCGCAGCTCGGCTCCGGATTCAAAATCGCGATGCGGGATCTGGAGATCCGCGGCGCGGGAAATATCCTGGGCGCCGAGCAGAGCGGGCACATCGACGCCGTGGGATATGAACTGTATTGCCGGATGCTGGCGGGCGCCGTGCGGAGGCTCCGGCAGGAGACCGAGCCTGTGCGCCGCGATGTGCATCTGGAACTGCCGGTGAGCACGACGATCCCGCGAAGCTATATCGCCTCGGAAACGCAGCGGATGGAGGTCTATCGGCGGCTGGCGGCGTGTTCCACCGCGGAGGACCTGGAGCAGCTGGAGAAGGATTTGACGGATCTGTTCGGCAAGCCCGGCCCGTCGGTGCGGGATCTGCTGCAACTGGCGGAGATTCGAATTCTGGCGGGCAAGCGGGGCGTTCGAGGCATTCAACGGGAAGGACCGGATTTGATTTTCCGGGTGGAGAAAATGGGCGAGGTCCAAGATCTGCTGGGGGATATACCCGGCCGCGCGACGGCTGTGGATGAGCAAACGGTATATATCCGGTTGCCCGCCCGCTACCTGGAAAATACCCAGACCCTCCTGGCGGTTCTGCGAAAGATGCTGAAGCCGCCACATGGAATGGGTTCCCCGGGACGAGGGCGATGATTTTCAAGAGCATCCTGTCCGTTTTTAGGCAGGATCGACGGGAGGGAGTTCTATAAAATCAAAAGCAGCCCGGGCCGGGGAGGGGTCCGGCCCGGGGGAGATTGTCCTATTATCATCATTGGGATGATTGTTATTCGGTTTTCATCCAGTTCTGTCGGAGGAGGAGCAGGTCGGCGGTGTTGACGCAGCCATCCTGGTTGATGTCGGCGGGGTTGCAGGATTTCGAGGGGGGGACGTCCGGCCACTGATGGGCGGGAGCCGATACGCCCAGGCGGCGGAGGGCATCTTCGAGTTTCTGCACGCTTTTCCGCAGGGCCAGTTGCGCGACTTTCTGCTGGACCATCGCCAGGCGGATGTCGGCCATGGATTTGAGGATGTCGATTTTGGGGGGATTGGCCGGATCGCTGTCCTGCATGAGGTCTCGCAACGCGTCGAGACTCTTCTGCTCGTTTTCGAGGGCGGCGTCGATGGCTTCGAGGGTCTTGAGTTTTTTCTGCAGGGCGGACTGGATGTTCTGGACGGCGATGATGTAAGGCGTGCAGATGCCGACGGGGGCGTCGGAAGCGACCCA
>CAZOTP010000411.1:0-2708 GCA_964582655.1 uncultured Pirellulales bacterium
GATTTCCTTCATGTGGCGGAGGAACATTTTGAATTCGGGCCCGTCGTAGCGGAGTTTCCCATCGCGGACGGCCTGGAGGAAGCGGGGATAATTGAGGGTGGGGATGGTGTCATTGGCGGGATCTGCGGGGTCATAGCTCCATTTTCCGTCGGTGGCGGGATTGAAGCACCAGTCCCCGGGCTGGGCGCGGATGAGGTCAAATTTGGGGCGTGAATACTGGTCCCAGAGGATTTCGGCGAGCCATTGATTGTATCGCCAGTTGAAGCGGAGAGAGAGGGGCAGGATGCCGGCGTCCTTGAAGGTTTTGCAGACCTGCATGAATTCGGGCCAGGTTTTTGGGGGGGTCAGCCCGAAGCGTTCGAACAGGTCTTTGTTGTAGAACCAGCGAATCTGGACGGAGTCGGTTCCGAGGATGTAGAGTTCGCCCCGGGTGTTTCGTTCTCGCTGGCTGACGAAGTCGTAATCTTCTCCCCAGGTGTTTCCGGTATAGGGATTGACGGACTGGATGTAGTAGCTGAAATTGACGTAGCCGTCGTAGCTTTTACAGTAATTTCCGGAGACGATGTCGGGGCGGGGATTTCCGGAGGCGAGCTGGGTGTTGAGCCAGGTCATGTAGGCGCCGGCGCCGAGGGAGCCGCCTTTGAGCTCGACGACGACTTTGACATCGGGCTGGACCTTGTTATAGGCTTCGATGAGGGTGGGGAATCCGCTGCTGTGCTCAATGTATCCAAGGATTCCGATGACGAGGGTTCCTTTGTACCTCACGCGGTCGGGCAGGGGCGCTGAGGAAAGCGGGATTGCCTTGCCCAGAAGCAGGAGAAGAGCGAGGAACGCTATAGTATGCCTTCGGATCATAGGGACCACACTTACCCGTTTAGTCGGCTATTTTCAAGAGGAATGTCTGGGAGTAGGCGGGCATGTAGAGGCCATCGCCCATGTTGACGGGCAGTCCGACGGACATGAGTTCGCGGCCCGCGGCCGTGCAGATCACCTTGCCTTTTCGGTTTTCGATAGTGTAGATCGCATCGGGGCGGAGTCCGCGGAGGACGGCGCGGGGGCGGAGCTGTCCTTTTTCGTGGTCCACGACGGCGATGGAATAGACGGCTTGGGAGCCGTCGGGGAGGACGTATTCGATGACGGAGGCACCGGATTCTTCGGAGCGCTGGAGCCGGTAGAGGTCGCCGTTCTGGACGACAGGGCGGATTTTTTTGTAATACGCAATGTAGTCGGCGTAGATTTTCAGTTCGGCGTCGGAGAGCTTGTTGAGGCTGGAGCCGATGCCGAGGACGCCCCGCATGGCGACATCGAATCGGGTGGAGAGGGGGAGGATGCGGTGGGTTTCGAGATTTTTTTCGTGTGTGACCCAGGCTTCCATGGTGTGTGCGGGATAGGCGAGGCTGTAGCCTTCCTGGATGGCGACGCGGTCGAGGGCGTCGGTGTTGTCGCTGGCCCAGGCCTGGCTGGCGCGGTAGAGCATGCCGAGGTCCACGCGGCCTCCACCGGAGGAGCAGGACTGGATGACCAGGGCGGGATATTTCTTTTTGAGCCGGTCCATGAGGGAATAGACGGCTTCGGTGTGTTTTCGCCAGATCGTTTTTCCGACGACGGAGCCGGGCTCGGTGGCGGGGCGGTTCATATCCCACTTGATGAAGTCAATCTGATACTGGCCGACGGCGCTGTCGAGGGCGCTGAAGAGGTATTCGACGACTTCGGGTCGGCCGAGATCGAGCATCAGGGCGTGGCGGGATTCTTTGCGGGGTCTGCCGGGGAAGTGGAGGACCCAGTCGGGGTGAGCGCGGTACAAATCGGAATCGGGATTGACGTTTTCCGGCTCGAACCAGAGTCCGAACTGCATGCCGAGTCGATGGACTTCCTGGACGAGAGGGGCAAGCCCTTTGGGGAAGGATTTGGGGCAGGCGGTCCAGTCGCCCAGTCCGGTGCGGTCGTTGGAGCGGCCTTTGAACCAGCCATCATCGACGCAGAAAAGCTCGACGCCGATGGAGGCGGCTTTTTGCGCGAGTTCGAGCTGGCCCTTGTAGTTCACGTCGAAGAACGTGGCTTCCCAGCTATTGTAGAGGACGGGTCGGTATTTGGGTTCTTTTTCGGATCGCGGCGTGACGCGGTCGCGGATGAATCGATGCATGGACCGGCTTGCGCCGCCCCAGCCTTCTTTGGAGCAGCCGACGGCCAGGGCGGGGGTGATGTGGGTTTCGCCGGGGGCGAGGGACAGCTCGAATTCAAAGGGATTGTAGCCGCCATGGATGATGACGGATTGGTTGGGTTTTTTCTCGAAGGTGAGGCGCCAGTTTCCGCTGTAGGCGATCTGGCCGAAATAGACGATTCCGGCGTCTTCGGAGGCCTGGGCGGGTCGATTGAGGAGGAAGAATGGATTTTGTTCGAGTCCGGTGACGATGGTGCGGCTTTCGAGGACGGTGGAGCCGACGGGCACGATGTCGCGCTGGACGGTGAACTCCTTGCAGTGGCCGCCATAGACGTGGGTGAGTTCGTAGCGTCCGGGGGGCAGGTGGGCGGAGTCGAAGTAACATTGTTCGACGGCGATGGTATCCGGCCCCACGTTTTTGAGTTCGAGCCAGCGTTCGATGATGTCGCATTCGGGGGTCACGCGATAGCAGGCGGCGACTTCGAAGGGCTGGACGGGGTCTTTGAGGATGACGCGAAGGGTTTGTCTGGGGGAATTGTTTCGGGGC
>CAZOTP010000412.1:0-2704 GCA_964582655.1 uncultured Pirellulales bacterium
GCCGCCCGCGCCGCCGCCCGCCGCCGCCGCCCCCCCCCCGCCCACCCCCCCCCCGCCGCCCCCCCCGCCCCCGCCCGCGCGCAATAATGAATGCCAGGTTGTGGAGCTGAGCGACGGGCGGCTGATGCTGAACATGCGGAATTATCATCCCACGGAGTCGAACCGGCGTTCGGTATCGATCAGTTCGGACGGGGGGATGACGTGGAGCAAACCGTATTACGATCCGGTGCTGATCGAGCCGATCTGCCAGGCGAGTTTGATTCGGTATGCGCCTTCGGACGCGAAGAAGAACCGCAATCTTCTGCTGTTTTCCAATCCGGCGAGCCGGCGGGACGAGGGTCGCAAGAATATGACAGTTCGTCTGAGCCGGGATGAGGGGCAAACCTGGCCTGCGGCCCGCACCCTGCACGCCGGACCGGCGGCGTATTCGTGCCTGGCGGTTTTGCCGGACGGGGCGATCGGGTGTCTGTATGAGGGGGGAGCAGAGTATCGATACGATACAATCCTGTTTGCCCGGTTTTCCCTGCCGTGGCTCACCCAAACGCAAATTCCCGAACCAGCCAATCCAGCGGCGGTCATGTCGGAAGATCCCTCGCCTCTTATCCTGACCGCCGACAAACAGGACAAGAGTTTTCACATCGATCAACCCGTTGCCCTGGATACTCCCTGGATTATTCATCTGCCGGTTCAACAGAAACCCGCCTCCAAAGAGTTCACCGTTACGCTTACATCACCGGAAACTTCGTACCGCCACGTGGAAATCCGAACGCTGGAACTGGTGGAGCAGGACCGGGCCATCCGCGTGGACCTGTCCGGGGGGGATGCTCTTGGGACACTGTACCGTAAACATAAAAAATCCTTCACGATGGTGCCGGTGCAGGCGGAGATTGCGGCCCAGGGAGAGAGTTGGGGCGTGGTGCGGTTTTGCCTGTATGATCCTGCGAAACAGGCGAATTTCCCCCGCTGCGAAGTCAAATCCATCGGGGGGGCGAATGTGCCGGTTATCAACGGACACCCGAAAGGCTCCCTGGCGTCATACCTCGGGGCGTATGTGATTGAAAACAACGACCGGATTCTTCAAAAAAGTGTTTCGGATTTTTCCGACGCTGGAATTCGCATGTTCGAAATCAAAGTACACGATCTCTTTCCGTACTGGCTGCCGGATGGATCCTTCGATGGGGAGGGATTTTATCAGCATATCGAACGGCAAGTTGTCCGCATTGTATCATCTTCCCCACAGTCCTATTGTATGATTTGCTGGTATCTGTATGTGCCGGAATGGTGGCTTACAAAATATCCCGATGAAGTCATTCGACTGGATGACGGCAGCGGGTATCTGCTGAATACGCCCGGTCACAGGCTTCAGGCCTCGTATGCTTCGGAACACTGGCGCGAGCAGATGGGTCAAATCCTGGAGCAAGCGATCCAAAGGCTGAAACGATCTCCCCTGGCCGACCGTTTCGCCGGCGTCCAGCTTGCCTACGGCAATTGCGGGGAGTGGAACAACTGGGGCTATCATGAAGAAACGTTTCCGGATTATTCTCCGGCCATGCAGAGGGCATTCGGGCAGTGGCTCAAAAAAAAGTATAAAACGGAAAACGCCTTGAAAACGGCGTGGAATGATCCGGCGGTACAATTTGATGGGGAGGTGGTCCCGACGCGGGCCCAGCGGATGGGGGATTCCGTCGGAGTGTTTCGGCGGATGCCGGCGGCCCGGCGGGCGGCGGATTTTTATGCTTTCTGGCAGGAATACACAGTGGGGACCATCGAACACTTTGCGAAGATTGTCAAACGGGCGACGGCAGGCCGGAGTCTGGTTGGAAGCTATTATGGATACTATGTAGGCCATCACGGGAGGGATCCTTATCATTATCAGGATTGCGGGCACTTCGGGTTGGGCAAATTTCTGGCGTCGGACTGCCTGGATTTTTCGGCGGGTCCTTATCCGTATGAAGACCGGCGTCGAAATTGTGCCATTAACGGCGTTTTCAGCTCATTCCGCCTGTCTGACAAATTCTGGTATTCGGAAAACGATCAGCGGACCCATCACAGCGGCGCGGACAACCTCGAGTATGGCACCACGGATTCCCTGGAGGAATCGATTGCCATTGCGAAGCGGGATTTTTTGATCAATCTGACGAAAGGCAGCAGCTACTATTTTTATGATTTTCTTCGCGGATGGTATCAAGACGCCCCGTTTATGGCCGCGGTCAAACGCCTCCGGGAAATTGACGAATTTGCTCTTCGGGAAGGGCGCGAAAGTCTCGCTCAGGTTGCCCTGTTTGTCAGTGAATATGCCCTTCCTTTTCTTTCCAATCATAATTCTTCGATTACATTGCCCTGGAAGGAAATGGTGCTTTGGGAGATGGATGCCGCGGGGGCTCCATGGGATCTGTTTCTTGTGAGTGATTTGTCAAAGGTCGATTTATCTCCTTACAAGCTGGTCCTTTTACCGAATGTATTTTCGGTAACCCCTCAGGAGAAAGAGGATATTCTTCATCGGGTTCGAGGGGGGGGAAGAACGGCGGTTTTTTTTTACGCGCCGGGTCTGCTTGGGGAATCCGGATTTGACGCCGGGGAGTCGGCCCAGCTTACGGGGATCCGGATTGCGATGGACGAAGCCTCCGGTCTACGCAAGCTGACATCAAATGTACCCGGATTTACGGCTTCGCAGGCGTATGAAAATGCCGTCCAACCGCAGGTG
>CAZOTP010000413.1:0-2700 GCA_964582655.1 uncultured Pirellulales bacterium
AGATAAACGTCAATAGCCCGTTTACCCCCAGAGGAAACCCGAACCGGAAAATGCGCCGGATCTCAGGGAAATCAAAGGTGATGCGCCTGGGCCCGGGGATGGCGGCGTATTGGATTCCGCACGAGAGTGCAAATGAGGCGATCATCGCCCACAGCAGCCCCGCCACGCCCATTTTAAAAACGAGCAGGAAAATCATGATCAGCACAATCCGGCTCACCGCCTGAGCCGCCTGGGCCATGGCCAGCTTTTGGTAAAAATGCAACCCCTGCATGATTTTCCGGAGGCAATCGTCGAAACTCTGAAGACAGTAGATCAGAGGCAGGTAGTTCAACAACCCGTAGGCCCCGGGGTCCTTGACCAAGGGGTGCAGCAGCGGCTTGCCGGCGAAAATCAAGGCGCTCATCACCAAGGTGATCAGGAGCCGAAAGCCGATGACCGAGCTGATCATCCGGATTTTCTCCCCGCCCTCGGCCGCGGCCAGGCAGCGCGTGACCGCGACCGTTTCCTGCGCCAGACCGCCGAGGATGGCAAACAACAGCATCATGATGTTGATCAGCACGAAAACGCCCATCTGGGTTTCGGAGATCAGCCGCGCGGCAATCATTAACCCCAGCATGCCCAGCCCGATTTGGACGGCGGTGGCGGCGCCGGTTGAGGCAATCCCTTTCATGAATCGCGCAAGAAATGTTTCATCCATGTGAGCCGCGCTTCCTGGCATGGTCAACCCTTCATGACACTCAGGGAATGGGGCGGGACTGTCTGGATGTCCGCCCAAACGCCGATAAGGGAAGGCCATCTTTAAAACAGGCCCTCCGAAACCACCACGACATCGCCAGGCTTTAAGAACAGATCCTCCCCGGAATGCCCTTCCATGACCGCTTTGATATCCACTTTGATCATGTCGTATTTTCCGCCCTTCGGCTTGGGGCGCAGGATCTTGACACGGCTTGCGGATCCAAAGCGGCTGAACCCGCCCGCCATGGAGATGGCTCTCAGGGTCGTGGTGTTCTCCACCATGGGGTACCCGCCCGGTTTGATGACCTCGCCATAAACATAAAACTTCCGGCTGCGGGACTCGCGCAACGAAACGGCCACGACCGGATATTTCATGTAGCCGTCCGCCAATCGGTTTTGGATCTCCTCCCGCACCTGGGATAGCGTCCGGCCTTTCATCACGACATTGCCGATATAGGGGAAATGAATCATCCCATCCGGGGCTACCGTCGAAACCGTGGTCAGGGCATCGGGCTTCAGCAGGTCGATTTGAACCACGTCGTCCACGCCCAGCGTATATTCCTCGGGGGGAGCGGCCGGCGTCGCGGGTGGCGCGGGAGGGGCGAACGCCGGCTCACTTGTTTCCGCAGGAATTTGAATCGCGGACTGGCCGCGTCTTTCCTCCGCGTGACGAGGTGGAGTTCCCGCGCCCGCTACCGGGCCCGCGAACGCCACGGCTCTCCCGCCGATTCGCAGCATCCATCCAATTCCCCGCATGGTTCGCTCCCGAGCATTTCCGCAATCCCCGCAACGACTTCCGGCGGCCATTCCTTCCTCCATTAGATGAGCATTCGCGGTTGTTTGTAACGTCTTTTTTGAAAATACAATGGGCCACCCGTGGATTTGCATGGCCCGAATGAATCAAACAGTGCTTCGTGCTGCCGGATCATTCTGTCTGAGTCGAATTTTTCACGGGCATGTTGATAGGCAGCCTCGCTCATTTTGCGGTACTCGTCTTGGTTGTGCAGCAACCGCAATATGTAAGTTCCAAAGGCTTGGATGTCTGCGGGATCGCATAAATAGCCGTCGATATTTTTCCTCACGACATGGGGTATGCCATCCACTTCAGAAGCCACAACCGGTTTGCCGCTGGCCATGACTTCAGCCAGCGTCAAGCCGAAACCTTCCCAGCGCGAGGTCAAAACACCCACATCGAATATGGAAACATAATCTTCGGGATTGTCGACCCAGCCTGTCAGAATCACTTTTTCTTGAAGCTTTGCTTCCAAAATCATTTTTTCCAAGACACTTCGCTGTTCGCCGTCCCCGACCAACAGGAATTTGCAACGAGGATAAGAACGCGTAACCAATTCGGCGATTTTAATAAAAGTTTGCGGGGCTTTTTGAGCGGTAAGGCGGGCAACCATCCCCACGGTTTTATAATGCTCCGGAATATTCAGACGCTTTTTAATAGCATCCGATTCCCTTCGATCGAATCGTTTCACATCAATGCCATTCACAATAAGTTCCAATCTGTTTATCTCCACAATTTTCTTTCGAACAGCGCTCTGGTATTCGGCTTCGGAGATCACGATTATCTTGTCGGTCATGGTCGCGGCCATTTTTTCGACGAGAATGTAAAACCATTTTTCAATCCCGCTGACATCCATGTTAAAAGACCAGCCATGCGGATTGTAGATGCAGGGAATATTCATCAGAATCGCCGCGATCCTGCCGAGAATGCCTGCTTTTGAGCTGTGACAATACACGAGGTCTATTCCATTGTTTTTCAGGCAACGGATGATCTTCAAAAGAGCTGTCAGGTCTCTCCAAATCGAGACATTTCGTTCCATGCCGACGCAACAGGCGTTATACCCCAAGCGGCTGAGTTCACGAAAGATTTCGCCATGGCAGATCACCATGACGTCATATTTTTCTGCAGGTAATTTTCCCAACAACATTTCAAGATATTCCTGGGTCCCGCCC
>CAZOTP010000414.1:0-752 GCA_964582655.1 uncultured Pirellulales bacterium
AACAATTCACCCAGTCATCCGCGCCACCAACCCCTGTACCCACCGGCTGCCAGGAGGAACTGTCCCAACGCGCAATATAATGAGCTATAACGTCTCCGACGGAGGTAAACCATCCACCGACATACAACTGATTATTATAACTTGCTAACGCAATCGCCCGGTCATTCATCCCCGTGCCCAAGATCTGCCAGGAACTGCCATCCCAATAGTCAATTCGGTAAGGATACGCGGATTTGACCAGTTGACCGTTATAAACCATCAGAGCATAAACCGTGCCACCACCTCCCATCGAATGCCAGGCAATTCCATCCCATACCGCGATATTGCCAACACTAGCTCCTCCTGCTACGGTAAACTTACCCCCGGCAATTAATTGATTGTCATAGACCGCAAGGGCATTAACGTATGGATTGACGCCATCGATCCCGGTCCCCAGCGGCTGCCAGGCAGTACCGTCCCATGCCGCAATCCGATTGGCGCTGATTCCTCCGGCGGTAGTGAAATATCCTCCTGCGATCAACTGTCCGTTATATACCCCCAGGGAGCAAACATCATTATTCATGCCGGTCCCCAGCGGCTGCCAAACCGTTCCATTCCATTGCGCAATATATTTTGCGCTAACACCTCCAGCGGCGCTGAATTCTCCTCCCGCAATCAACTGGTTGTTATAGATGGTCAAGGCCAAAATAGTACCATTTGTCCCTAATCCAAACGGCTGCCAATCATTGCCGTCCCATCGTGCAATATGGTTT
>CAZOTP010000414.1:762-2698 GCA_964582655.1 uncultured Pirellulales bacterium
CCCCTCCTTCTTGTTGAATCCCACACTTCCCGCCCCGATCAACTGGCCGTTATAGACTTCCATGACTTGAACACGGTCTTCAATTCCGGTTCCGAACGGCTGCCAGCTGGTGCCGTCCCATACCGCAATATTTTTCGTTATGGCATCCCCGGCAACGTTAAAATTTCCCGCGACAACGAGCACTTCGGTCTGGGGACCGGGTCCATCGGGGTCCCATGCTTTTAATGCATAAACCCAGCCATCCAATCCCGGCAAGCTTTCCCCCGGTTTCCAGTCGAAGTCGCACTGGGCGAAGGCAAAGGAAGTGACAATTCCCAACACGGCCACGGTTAAAAGCCCGATCCGCGATCCCATACAGTTCTCCTCGAAACTATGCCTTTGAAACTCTGAAACCTTCCGACGCGAAAGCTCGCAGGGCCTTTGAAACGCCCCGACGGGAGCCTGCCATTAAAAAGGCATTATACCCGATTTCGGGGGGCTTGCGGAAGAGAAAAAGAATCTGTGCCACGGCGGGAAAATAAGTTCTTGACAAGGGGGATTGGCGGGGGTAATTACTCTCCTTTTATAGATGGAAAACGGGGATGGGGATGGGATGATGGATAAGGTAAGACAGCCTTGTCGGACAAGGAGTTACAGAACGGCGGGGCGAACCGCGGCGGACCGGGAGGCGGCTGCGGGGGCGAGTCCGGAGGGTGGAGCAATTCCAGACGATGGGTCGGATACGGATTTGAACTGGCGGCGGTTGTGGGTCTGTTTACATACGGGGGTTGGAAGCTGGATCAGCGGCTGTCGAGTTCGCCCTGGTGCCTGGCGGGAGGATTCACGGTGGGATTTGTGGGCATGATGTATTTGCTGTATAAAGAAACCTCGGACTGGCGGAAATAGCCAGCCCGGCCTTTTGGAACCGTCGAGCGACGGGTTTCGGGTCGGAAACCGAATGAAACGCGTGTTCATGCAGTTTGTTCTGGCGGCGGCAGCGCTGACCGGAATCTGTTACTGGCCCAGCGTGCACTGGTGGGGTGACGCCGGGGCGGAGGCGCTGGTGCTGGCGGCGGGGGTGGCGCTGGGAGCGGCGACGGCGGGGCTGATTCCATTTCTGGTGGCGCGGGGAAAGGGAGCCTCCTTTGTCGTTACGGCATGCCTGGCGGGGACGACGGTTCGGCTTATCGCGGTGCTGGGACTGGGGCTGGCGGGATACTGGGCGTTTCGGCCGGCGAAATGGGCGTACGGGTTGTGGCTGTTCGTGTTTTACACCGTTCTGCTGCTGCTGGACACAATTGGGATGGTGAAGATGATGCGGCAGAATAATCCTCTTGCGGGCGGATCGGCGGCGAACGCGAATCTGCCTGCCCCAACCGAGATGAAACCATGACGCATCCCGTCCCGGAGAGAGGCCTTCTGCTGGCGAGCGGGAATCCGCTGGAGCACGTGGTGCAGTACGAGCTGTTCCGGGTGTCCGCGCTGGGGCGGGAAGTGGTGTTTACCAATCACATGTTGATGATGCTGCTGGGGGCGGCGATTCTGTGCGTGCTGCTGCCCCTGGCGGCGCGGCGGAAAAAACAGGTTCCCCGCGGATTTCCAAACGCCGTGGAAAGCCTGTGCGTGTTTATCCGGGAGGATGTGGCGCGGCCCGCGCTGGGGGAGCATACGGACCGATTCGTGCCCTATCTGTGGACGGTGTTTTTCTTCATCCTAGCGTGCAACCTGCTGGGGATGATTCCGCTGGGCTGCATGCTGTTTGCCGTGTCGGGAGGAAATTCGCACCTGATCCACCTTGAAGGGGCGGCGACGGCGAATATCTGGATGACGGGGACGCTGGCGGTGTGTTCGTTTTTGATGATTCACGTATCGGGGATCCGGCAGCAGGGGCTCTGGCATTACATCCAGAATTTCATACCGCCCGTGCCGTGTTACATGATGGCGATGATGTATGTGG
>CAZOTP010000415.1:0-2692 GCA_964582655.1 uncultured Pirellulales bacterium
TCGCCCAGATAGACGCCTTGCGTCAAGTCGCCCAGGAAACAAACGATCTGACTATTGGCCTCCGCAGACGGCATCGCGCTCGTGAATTCCACCGGGTAGCCCAGAAAGTTCTTTCGTGGATTCATCAGAAGCTCGATGTAGGTTTGCGCCGAAACGTTGGTTTCCAAAAGGGGCAGAATAACGCTTCCCCAAAACTTCTTGGACATATACCACTTTGCGCCAGCCTCGAAACGCTCCGGCAGAACGCTCATCACGGTCTCGAAATTGTCCAGGGTAATCTCTGAATAGGCATTCCCCGCCGCCGTAACCAGGCCCCCGAGCGCTGCGTTGGCCGACTGGGAATTCCAGCCGGTCAAGGTCTGGAACGCCCCGGCAATGCCGGTCATCCCGAAATACGTCGAGGTTCCATCGCCGCGAAAACCGATCAAATCTTCTTTCCCGGCCATTGCGCGGGCGAAGGATTCGCCGACAATCGACGCCACCGACAAAACCGAATCTTCATCCAGTTCCGTCGATACCGCACATAACCCGGCGAATTTCTTGGCAACCAAAGATACGTTTGACAGCGTCGGCGCGCTGTCGGTAATCGTCCCCGCTTCGCCCGGACAGTAAATCGTGATTTCCGCGTCGAGTTTCGGGAAACCCTGCGTATCGCTGGACATCGGCACGATCCGCACATTTCGCCGGAAAACGCCGTAGGCTTCCAGCAGCACAATCAGGTTTCCGACCAAAACGTCAGGAACCAAAGCGCCGCCGGTCGAAGTTACGCTTTCGGCAAGGCCTTTGGTATCAATGTTGCGACGCTCCAGGATCGTCCGCGCCGATTGATTCCCGGCCACACATGCCAGCGCAAGGCCCAGATTCTCTTTCGCCGTTTCTAAATCCTCTGAGCCGCGCGAGCGCCAAGAGGTATTAAACCGCTTCGTCGCCTGGTATAAATCTTCCTCGAAAGCCTTGATTTTGCCGTCCTGTTCCGTGAGTTTCGTGTTGACGCGGTCCACAGCGCCTTTGATTTCATTTAACAGTAATTCAGAATTCATCGTCGTAAGTCCCTTAAAAAAAGTTAAACATTGTCCCAATTGTCCAAACGGTAGCGCTGCAGAGGGTTACTGCAATTCGCCTTTTGATTCGCCCCGCCGGAAATTTTAATAGTAAGAAATTCGCAGCGTCGGCCCGCGTCCGACGAGCCGGTCCCGGCCCGCCGCGCACGCCATTGCCAGCGCTACGGCTAAATCAATTTTATTCGACTGTCCGCCCATTTTGTTAAGACGGACGCCCCGGACCGTTTCCAAAGCTTCGCAGTTCAGTAAATGCGCCCGGATTTCGGAAGAATCATACAACTCAATCCGCCCCTCATCTAACAACTGTTTCAAAAACATCGCCGCTTCGCTCATCCGATCCGAGGTCTGCGGATATTCCCGCATCGGCAGTTTTCCTCCCAGCCGCTGCGCGCTGGACTGCGCCTGCCAGGGATCGAAGAACACCTTGTCCACGGAATACCGCTGCCGAAGATCCAACAGGAATTGCTCGACGGTGTGTTCGAGATTGAGCGCCTTCCCCGGCGTCGGCTTCCAAATCGCGTGATCGTACACCGCCAGCTTGTTGGCCGTCTGCCCCGCGCCGACCACAACGACCGCGCTGCAATCGTGTTTCAAGC
This sequence comes from uncultured Pirellulales bacterium, assembly GCA_964582655.1. GTDB lineage: Bacteria > Planctomycetota > Phycisphaerae > Sedimentisphaerales > SM23-30 > CAZOTP01. Next base: position 1,658 of record CAZOTP010000415.1, read on the forward strand.
CAATATCGACGCCGACGAATACCGGCCCCTTGCACGCGCGGCCGCGAAGCAGGCCCGGCACGGTGCATTTGTCAATGGTGTCCCCGTTAATGAACGCGCTGTCAGGCTGCGTCCAGGCGTTTTCGTGAAACCGCCGGTAGGCGTTCTCCGTCAGCCGCTTTCGCTGCGTTGCCAGATAATCGGCGGACACCCAGGGAATGCCCTCGTAATTCGTCCGCCAGTAGAAATAGAATTTCGGATCGCGGGCAATGGCCCCGGTTTCCTGTTCGCGCCCCAGCTTGTACCAGCGGTACAAATGCGTATCTTCGTCGCTCTCGAAACCGGCGTAACTCATCACTAAAATCAGATTGTCTTTGCCCGGAATGTTGGTCAGCTCGTCAATCGTTCGCCGCGCCTCCGTCGATGTAAACTGCCAAAGTTCGTCAAACACCACCAGGTCGAATCCCAGGCCCGCGCTGGTTTTGCTGCATGACAATACCTTCAGCGTAGCGCCGTTGGATTCGTTTTCAATCGCGGTGTTTTTGATCTTCAGTGTGTCCCGCAAGACGGGATGCAGCCGGATCGCCCGGCACAAAATCGAGAAAATCACGAGCTGCCCTTGCTCTAAATCCGGTCCCATTAAATAGGATTCACTGAATGGCCTGTTGACGAGCTGCCAAAGCAGAATTCCCGCCGCCAGCGTGCTTTTGCCGGATTTTTTACACATGCCAAGAATGGCTAACGAAGGATTGTTTCCCTCCCCCTGGCAGAAAAGGTCCCGCAAGATTCGCTTTTGAAAATCCAGAAGCCGGATCGTCCCTCCGGTTTTCGGAGTATAGAATTCGTTTTCCAGAAAGCCGACGGGATCATCCGCGTAACCGTTCGGATTTTTCTTCGCCGCAGCGCGAGCCTCCACCTTCTCCAGCAATTTTTTCTTTCGGATTCCGCGAAGGTTCGCCAACTGCTTTGCGCGTTTCGCGGGGTCTTTGGCTATGTAGCTTTCCCTCGACCGCCAGCCGCCCGTCGTCGTTTCACCCACGAGAAAAACTCCCTTCC
>CAZOTP010000416.1:0-2689 GCA_964582655.1 uncultured Pirellulales bacterium
CCCCCCGCCTCTTGTCTATACCTAAAAACAATCCCGCCAATCTGGATTTCATTCCTCCCGGCAGTGTCATTTTCCATCTGTCCGGCACTCACTCTATCTAGCACAAAAATATAACTGTTTAAGAAATGGCAAAATGAAATTTGCCTAAATTACGTTGCCTCTAATTCCCGTATGATTGATAATATTTGAACAAATCAAATAAGGCAGAGCATCCATGGAGTTATAATTCTAAACAAGAAGGAATACTATGATTCCCGCAAAAACAAAAAAACAGATTTTCCGTAATGGCATTTTGTTCTTCCTTTTTCTTCTCCCATTTGCCGATTCTGCTTTTGGCTCATCGGGATGGAAAACCGATCTCTATAATCTGTGCGTCGCCCCCCAGGGAGGAATCATCCTGAACATCGACCGGGAATGCTATACCCTGGAATCCGCCTTCTCTTATGCCCATGAAACCGGCATGCAATTCCATGTCTTATCCGCTGCCCCTTCCAAAGACAATCCGCCAAAGATTCAAATTCACACCGCTGAAAACCTCATCCAGCTCTGGATGGAAACGGAACACTATGCCCTCACGCGAGAAATCCGCCCCCGAGAACACCGAATCGAAATCTCCGATACACTCTTCAACAAAACCGAGGATGTCCTTGGGATCGCCGTCCGACATGATTTTAACACAGAAGAAGGGCAGGTGCGGCATCGCCGCGTTGCGGGACGTCCTGACAATTCTCAGCGTGATGCGGGAAAAATGGTCGAAAATCCTACCCTCTATCTCCAGCAATCCAAAAGTTCTCTGGGCATCGTTCTTGAAGACAACGCCATGCGCCTCCAGTCCGGCTGTGAACGAGAACCACAGATCAACCGGATACGTCTGCTGAACCGACGGCTGGGACTCAAACCCCATGATAGCTACACCTGCAAATACTCCCTCTACCCTGGCCATGGAGATTATTATGACTTCATCAATCAAGTCCGCCGCGACTGGAATGTAAATTTCACCGTCGATGGTCCTTTCGACTTTTTTTCCGCCGAATCCTTCCTGACCGAACAGGGCCGCGAATTGATGCGGCAGACCCTCGCCCGAAAAAAAATCGAACTCTTCGCCCTCGGCCCATGGTTCGAATATTATAACGGATTCAAATACTCCCGCCCGGAATTCCGCAGGCAGGTCAGTGAAGCCATGAAGCACATCCGACAGATGGCCCCCGATGCAATCTGCCTCGGAATGGTCGAAACCAATCTTGTTCCGGTTCCCTTTACCCTCTTCGGAGATACCCGCACCGAGGCCTTTCTTCAGGAAAGCAAAGACGTGTACGGCGTCGCCATCACGCCGGAAATGACCGCCATCCTGGATGCCACACCCTGGCGCGACAGCTGCATCCACGACCCACGCGGCCGCATCGTCCTGGATTGCCATTACATCAATCACTACGACAACCAGGCCTACAACATGATGGTCTATCCCGCTCTTGGCAATCAGCAATTTCGCCACATGCAGGACCAGATCGAATGGCTCCTCGATGAAGTCGGCTACGACGGAATTTATTTCGATCAGTTCAGCCTCGCCTATTCTAATCGCGCCGACCGCTACACCTATGACTGCTGGGATGGCTGCACCGTCGATATGGATGATAAAGGCCGCGTCACGCAAAAAGTAGGCGACCTTGGTCTTATCTCCGCCCCCGCACGACGTCAATTGGTTGAGATGGTATTAAAACGAGGAAAAATTGCCGTTGCCAATTCCCAACCCGCCGTCCGGGAATTACAGGATCTCCCCATCTACCGCTTCAGCGAAACCCAGGGCTACGATCCCATCAACGAACTCCCCCCTGGACAGAAACGATTGGATGTCTGCCACCTGGGCTGCCCCCTCGCTTTGGGACACTCCTGGCCGGTGGACTGGATGAACGAATGGCCCAACACCTCCGGTTCAGAATTCTTCATGCGTACCGTCGCCGCCCACCTCCATCATGGCCTCCTTTATTATTACTACGGCACTAACTTCCCCGCTCAGGGGGAACACAGCGGCGAATACGGACCCGTCAATTTCATGTTCCCCTTCACACCCCTCGAACTCCACGAAGGCTGGACTCTCGGCAAAGAACGTCTCATCACCTGCATATCCGGCACATTCCCCTGGCCCGGCAAACAAAAACCCAAAGTCCTCCTCTTCGACCGCCATGGCCGGGAAAAACCCGCTAACGCCCTCATCACCGGCGCTGAAAACCACTGGCAGATCGAAATCAAACTCGATAATTACTGGGAAATCGCTGTTGTTTCGGAATAAAAATTGGACTATGATAAAAATACATGTTCCTGAAAATTCCATCGGATCAATTGAAAGGATTGATTATGGATGTACATGAATTCGATTCGCTTACCAGACGGAATTTCATATCCCTCGCTTCCGCCGGCGCCCTGGCTTCGGTAGTCCCAGCTTCGGCACGTTCCTGGGCAGGCGCCGACGCCGCTTCCAAACCGGCTATCCTCGGTGGAACGCCCATCCGATCGTCAAACCTGAAGTGTACCTGGCCCCTCTGGACCCCCGCCGATGAAGAAATCACCCTCAAAGCCCTCCGCCAGCGCATCTGGTCCAGGGACAAAATGGTCGATGAATTTGAAATAAAGTTCGCCCAAATGATGGGCGCCCCCCGATGCCTCGCCACAAACTGCGGCACCTATGCCCTCG
>CAZOTP010000417.1:0-2679 GCA_964582655.1 uncultured Pirellulales bacterium
AAAGCCTTTTCTGGATTTTTCCGCCTGTTCTCCCGTAGGGAATCCTGCCCGCCGGAAAGGCCGCCCGGCTTCGTCCGACGGTGTTGTCATTCCATCCCGTGAAAATGGATTCATGTCCATCTAAAAACTATTTGTCCTGACCGGAAAACTTCGCTATGATTACAAAGAGTGAAAAATAGAATACTCAGGAGATACCCATGGCCGACCAGAAAACGTTTGAAGAACGCGTCAAAGAAGGAATCGATGAAATCCGTCCGCTTCTGCAGGGCGATGGCGGAGACTGCGAGCTGGTCGCCATTGAAGGCAAAGTGGTGAAAATCAAGTTCCGCGGCGCCTGCCATGGCTGCCCCGGTGCCGCCATGACTCTTAAAATGGGTATTGAAAGGCAGTTGCGGAAAAAAGCTCCGGAAATCCAGGAAGTGGTCGCCGTCAACTGACGGGCTTTTCTATTTCCACGATATCAGGAGTTTTCCCCGCTGTCATGGCGCCGGATCGTAGTCGTAGAATAAAAACTCCGAGGTTTCCAGAACCAGCCGGGGGGCCTCGATGTGTTCCAGCGTCAGGGCGAGCAGCTTCTCGTGTTTCTGCTCCTCTTTTTGCAGTTGGTGCCAGATTTTTTTGTTCGCCGGCGATACGCTCTGCTCGGCCAGATTGCCGTATAAAACCTCGCTTTGCCGTTCCAGTTCAATCCCCTTTTTCAGCACGCTTTTGAGTGTTTCTGTATCCTGAAACACCGGATCCCCTTCCCGCACCAGCGCCTCGAACACATTTCGAATCGAGGCGAACTCCTTCCCTTTCCGCATCGCCGGGCAGCCGTCTTTAAAGGATTGAATGATCGACTCATGCCGCTGCTCATCCTTCGCCAGCGAAAGCATCATGGACCGCGCCGCCGGATCGCGGACCTGCTCCGAAGAATCCATGTAAAACCGGTACCCGTCCCGTTCCATCTGAATCGCGTAATCCAGAATTTCCATGATTCAATCCTCCGCTGCTAGTGGTTACCGTTTCGACAATTCCTCATACACTTCATTATAGTACAGCGCCGCTTCCACCGGTGTATTGGGTGGAATATGATTTCCCACCGCCATGAAAAATCCCGGGCACGGCTTTCCGATGGCCATGCACCGCTCCACCTCCGCCCGGATTTTTTTCCGGTCGTTTTCCAGCAGCGCCCGCGTATCGGCGTTCCCGATGAACACATGCGTCCTGCCGTACCGTTCCGCGATCGCCTTCATGTCCGTAAAAGGCTCCAGCACAAACCCGTGCACACCCGCCTGGGCGATATCGTCGATAAACGCCGTGTAATTTCCATCCGAGGTGAACATGATTTTTTTGCCGCTGTCCCGCAAAGGCCGGAAATACTTCCGATATTGCGGAAATACATACGTCCGATACCAGTCCGGTCTGGCGAACGCCCCGCTGCTCCACACGATATCGTCATGCACCATTACAACCGGAACCTCCGCCGCCGCCAAGGCGTCAAAATATCCCTGCATCCAGGCTGCGTAGCGGTTCGTCATTTCACCGAACGCCTCCGGATCAGTCCCCAGCGCCAAAAGCAGCATGTCCCAGCCGAAAATCTCCAGCAGCCCGGAAATGCATGTTACATAAATGCCCGTCATGTTCACCGCGTCGGGACACAGTGAACATTTCATCTGGTAATGCTCTTCGAATTGCCTTGTCAGTTCGCTTGAATTCACAGGCCCATACGCCGCCGCCGGATCGAACCCCAGCACCTCCTGGGGAGTCGAAAAAGGACACCGCCGGTCATCCACGAAATCCGCTCCCGCCGCCGCGTATTCCGCATGGCCCATGCTCGTTCGAAGTTCACCGAAAATCTGACGATGAATCAGGATTGACCACAAAAAATCATAGTTCCACGCTTTCTGGAAAGCAAACACCGCCCGCTGTTTTTCTTCCGCCGAAGAGTCCGGGCCCGTCGTAAGCCCCGTCACCGCCTGGACTAATCCCCAATGCTGCTCCGCCGAATATTCCGTTCGGGGAACCCGCCGGGGCATCTCCAGATGAATCGCCGACCAGCCATCCTGAAATGACATGACACTCCTTTCGATGGACTACCCCCTAGGGGAATCGAACCGGATTCCGTAAGTAGCTTATTTGACAACGAGTTACAAAATTCTGAAAATTCACGCGGTGCAGAATCCGGTGCACAATCCGACAAAAAGCCGCAAATAACCACTTTCGAAGATCAAGAATTGAATGAACTAATTGCCGTTTGGCCACATTTATCCTCATCCATAAAATCCGGAATCCTAGCGATGATTAGAGCCGCCAGGGATGAATAATTCAATCCGATTTTGGTGCGTAAGACGCTATGTATCTAACACGTTATTTCGAGCCTGAGGCAGTCGGGTACCTGATACCAGAATATATCCGCTGCGGAAAGCCCGCGTGCCGCTGCAATAGTGGCTGTAAGCATGGACCATACTGGTATTTGCATTACCGACATCTTGAAAGGGGCGTGTGGAGGGATCGGAAACGGTATATACCCAAAAAACAGCTTACACTCGTCCAAAGTTGGATCGAACTATCCAAACAGCGTGACCGAGCCACCAGGAGTCTCTTGGGTCAAGCGGAGCGATTTCAACATTCCCTGGGGGATTTCCTGAATGGCAAATTAACCAGAAAAGGTTCAACTCCAAAAAAGTTGGTGAATTT
>CAZOTP010000418.1:0-2664 GCA_964582655.1 uncultured Pirellulales bacterium
GCGGCGAGGCGGTGTGGCTCAAGCGCCTGATCCGGGCGCGGGAGAGTCCTTTGCGGGTTCCGCAGCGGCTGGCGGCGGCGGTGTGGGCGGGGGGGAATCTGGACGATGTTCTGCTGTTCTGCGATGAAGCGGAATACACGTCGGTATCGATGCGTCTGGCGGCGAGGATCGGCGAGGCGGCGGGCGCGAAAGAGACGGAATTGTATCAGACGATGGTGCGCCGGGCGAAAACGCCTTCGGTGCAGCCGGGATTTTTGTGCCGTGCAGCGCGGCTGAGCCTGTGCGAGGTGCTTCGGACGGCGCGGGATGAGCGTCTGGCGGAGGCGGTGTTTTTCGAGCTGGCGGGACTGGTGGGGATTCATGACGTTCGGGCGATCGTATCGTCGGATTTCCGCTCGGCGGAATTTCGGGGTCGCGCGGCGGCGATGCTGGAGAGTTTTTTCGTGATCGGGACGCGTCCGGACCAGTACCGGGAGGATCTGTTTCCGCATTTTACGAAGCGTCGTGCGCTGGATTCGGAGGGGAAGGATTTTCGAAGGCATTATTCGGTCGGGGAGAGGCCGGAGGATCTTTTGAAGGATATCGCGCTGACGATGCTGGCGAGCCTGGATTTGTGCCGGCAGTATTCGGGGTCATCGGCGGGGCGCGGCGTGGGGCTGAAGACGGCGCTGGAGAGCGGGGACGCGGCGGGGTATCTGACGCGGACGGTGCGGTTTATCCAGCCGGAGAGCGAGGAGAGCGAAAAGCCCGCGGAGGAGGAGGCCGGCGGGATCGATCTGGCGGGGGCGCGGACGGGGGCGGAGACGGAAGCGGGAGGTTATCTGGAAACGCTACGGGAGGATTTGGCGTCGGATTCGGCGGATCGCCGGTACGCGGCGATTGTGCGGCTTCGGCAGGCGGGGGATGTGGTAGCGACGGACATTCTGCTGCACTCGCTGACGGAGCCGAATGTGACGGGGCATGAGGGGACGGTGTGCCGGGTGCTTCGGGCGCTTCGGACGATTCCGGACCGGCGGATTCCGCAGCGGCTGGCGGAGCTGATCGGGGAGTCGGAGAGCGAATTTTTACGGTATAACGTGGCTCGTGTACTGCGGGAGGAGATGCAGGGTGCGACGGCGCGGGAGGGAATTCTGGCGGTTCATCATACGGCGGCGGAGCAGCAGGCGTGCAGCGCGTGGTGGCGCGAGGCAGTGTCGGGGATGCATTTCCGGTGGGGATCGGGCAAGCCGGCGTATCCGCCTGTGCGGCAGCAGAAGGCGTGGGATTCGTCGCGGCATCGCGCGGCGGCCGGAGCGGGCGGGGGGACGGGGGATGTCCCGGAGTCGTGGATGGAGGATGACGGGCGGCTGAAGCTGCTGGCGCGGATTTCGTTTTTGGCGAAGACGACGGCGGACGAGCTGGATCGGCTTCATTATGAAGGGGAGCCGGCGAAGGAGACGGCGGCGGTCGCGGGGGATTTTGGGATTTCGCTGGGTCGGATGGAGGCAGGGGGGGATCTGCTGGAGGGGATGAAACGGCTGGCCGGCGCGCTGGAGCGGCTGGTGCGGGCGCATCCGAAGGGGAAGGAGGTTTCGCTGCAGGCGGATTTGCTTTGGCTTCGACACAGCGCGCGGCTGTCGGCGTGCGAGACGGCGCTGCAGGAGACGGCGGTGTGGCTGGACACGCAGGGAGGATGGCTGGATCTGCTGCGGCGGGAGGGTTCTTTGGATGCGAAGGGGAACGAGGAGCTGGTGCAGATCGCGCGACAGCGGGAGCTGATTTCGGCGATCGCGCCGAACGTGCTGTTTGAGATTCGGGAGAGCGCGTATTGCAATCTGGTGATCTGGAATCTGCTGGCGGAGAGCCGGTTTTCGGGGGCGGGGAAGTAAAATAGTATATCGACGATCAAAAGGCAAAAGGGCGGGGAGAATTCTGCCACCAAGGCACAAAAACACCAAGATTTCACGAAGAAGAATATCCTTTGCCACGAATTTTCACGAATGGACGCGAATCAGAAAGAAGAGTTTTTCCGCAGATTGCGCAGATTACGCTGATTTTTAAGAGAAGAATCATTTTAACAGGATATTGCGGTTGGGGAGAAGGGGTGGTAGAATTGGGGCAGATGCGGATCATGGAAGAAAAAGAAAGATTTATTTTCACGCAGAGTCGCAGAGGGCGCAGAGAAGAGGAATGGAATGTAGTTGAATGAAATCAGCGGAGTGATCGTGGATGCGGCATACAAGGTTCATACGGTGCTGGGGCCGGGGCTGCTGGAAACGGTATATGAGGTGGTACTGGCGTATGAACTGGAACAGCGGGGATTGAAGGTTCAAAGGCAGGTTCCGATTGCGATTCACTATGCGGGAATCCAGTTTCAGGAAGGCTTTCGGGCGGATCTGGTGGTGGAAGGTAAAGTGATCGTGGAGTTGAAATCGGTGGAAGCGGTTCTGGAGGTTCACAAGAAGCAGGTGCAGACGTATCTACGGCTGACGGGATGCAAGCTGGGGTATCTTTTGAATTTCAATGCAGCGCTGATGAAACACGGGATTACGCGATGTGTCAATCGGCTGGAGGAAGAGGAATTCCCGCCATGAAAATACAAGAATGTCTCCTGCCAAGGCGCTGGGGCGCGAAGGGTAATTAAGTGGGTAGTGGCGTGTGGGCAGTGGCGAGGTGTGGAAGAAA
>CAZOTP010000419.1:0-2662 GCA_964582655.1 uncultured Pirellulales bacterium
GCCGGAGGGCCTCCCGGATCGTCGGATTGACCGTGTCCAGAAGGTCGCCGGTGATGCAAATGACGTCCGGTTCAAGGGAATTGGCCTTGTCGATAATATGGGAAAACTGCTCCGGGCTGATGGACCCCAGATGGATATCGGTAAGCTGGACCAGGCGCAGGGGCTGTAGGATGGGGGCTTCGACGGCGAGGGTCCGCACGGTCAGCCGCCGGGCGTTGTAAAACGCATAGCAGGATATCAAAAGCACCACGGTCACGATAAAAATTCCCGCCGCACGAGGCGGGATCGGCACCCGCGCGATCCGCAAGATATCGTGAATCAGAAGCAAACAGAGAAACCACAGCAGCATTCCAATCCAGACACCCGCCCCCAGGTAGAGAAACCGCGTGAACCCGTTCCACCAGACGCTTTGAATCGCCGCCGCGGCAAAATAGGACCCGGTCATGGCAATCAGGACCAGATAAAAAATCCACCCCCGAGGGATCGAAAGCAGGCTTGTCAGCCGAATCAGAACATAGGCGTTCACGCTGAGGTAAATCAACAGGACCGTGATAAAAAATAGCGGCATATCCGTTACCGAATGTTTCTCATGGGTTGATGTCATTGCCTGCCAGCGCAGCCGGAAGATTCCGCGTTTCGAATCCCGATGCGTTCGGCGGGAATCGGCTGGAAGCCCAGCGAAATCGCCGGCGAATCCGGTTTCAGGCGAAAATCATCATGCGGCGGATCTACAAATAACGGATCCGCCGTTACCGAGTGCCGATCATACCCCATGACCTGCCACGAGGCCAGATCAAATTCTTTGTCTTCCCCTTTAGGGGATGGGAACTGCACGATTCGATAAGCGCCGGAAGCGTTATAAAACAGATTGAAGTCGGATTCCGCCAGGGTTTTATCATCAAAATAATGCAGGCAGAAAATCCAGGGGCTTTCAGCATACGTACAGACAATGTTGTTCCGAAACCGATTGCCGGTGCTGAAATTCTGCATCTGACCCGATTCGGGCCGGTTGTAACAGTAATCCTGAAACCGCTGCCCCACAGAACACTGGGCGATCACGTTGTTTTCGATGAGATTGTTTTTCCCCGCGTGGATACAGATGCCGGTTCCCGATCGGACGATGATGTTGCCATAGACAACGCAGTTGCTGGTGTAGTCGTCCATGTAAATGCCCCAGGTCAGACTTCGACGCGGATCCGCTTTTTCTTTTTTTTCCACGCCCTGTTCGCAGCCGAGGGTGTCAGCGATGAAATTATAGCGAATGATATGCCCGGCTCGCTCGGCGTTTCGCGCGATATAGCTGTCGGATTCATCCCGCTGGTCCATCCACATGTTGATGGCGCCGTTGTCATGGAGTTCCCGGCAGGTTCGCCGGATTTCATTGAATTCCACAATATTCCGGCCATAACCGTTGGTCGCCAGATTGATGGCATGATGGGGCATATCCTCAATCCGGTTGTGCCCGATTACATTGCCGTCGCTGAAGCCGGCGAAGCCCGCGACCGTATATTTCAGGAGAACACCGCCCCGTTCGAATGCATTGTCCTCGATTCGGTTGAAGCGGGGGTGATGCTCCCGGCTACCCAGCAGGCAGATGCCGTTGGCGCCCGTTTGGTGAAACCGGTTTTGGATAATTTCGTTTCGAAACGCCTCCTGCTCCAGGTATATCGCGTTTCCTCCCACGCTTTCGAATGTGCAGCCGCGAATGGTGCAGTACGAGACGTCTTTCAGATGGACCGCTTCCCCGCCGTATTTCCATCCTCGACTGGGGAACATCGCCCCGTAGCCGAGCAGCCCGAAGCGGTGGTAATTGTCACCGGTTGTCGTTTCCGTAAACGTAAAGCCGTCCAGAATGATGTGGGACGCATCGGCCTGAAAATCCACCAGACAGTCCAGCGCCGGGATGACGATTTCGGATTGTTCGGTGAGCGGCCGGGGCGGCCAGAAATAGACGATTCGTTTTTCACTGTCCACGCACCACTCGCCGGGCTGATCCAGCTCTTCCAGGATATTCTCAACAATAAATCGATTCCCCCTGCGAAAGGGCATATTCGCATACCGCGCAAAATCGTCGAAACTGCGCCAGATTTCCCGCTGCAGGGTAATCTTCCGGGCCTGTTCATCGACAGAGGCAATGGGAACGATATTGTTGCACCAGCCATAACAGGGATAGATGTTGACCTCGCCTGTGGAGGGATTGGCCCAGTGTTTTTTCTCGGGTGTATCCTGATATAGAAATTCGATATGGCTGTCAGGTTCAGTCGGTTCTTCGACTAAAGCCCAGCCTCCAATCAGAGGATTCTGGAGATCCGGATTGGGCCACCGCGCTCGTGTCATACATTTGCGGTCAAGAAAAAGCTGGCGACACATCTGACCGATCAGCAGTTCCGGTAGAGGAGCCTGAAGGATGGAATCTTTATAGGTCGTCCAACCGGCAATTCTGCACCCGCCGCTGAGGATGGGGCTTTCTCCCGGATAGGCTTTGTAGATGACGGGCATTTCGGCAGTTCCGCTGTCCACTCGGGCCAATACCCACGTCCGGTCCAGAAAGTATTTTCCTCCCCGAACCGACACAACGTGCGGAGGGGCAGAGTTTTTGTTCCCCCAGTCCCACTGCGCCCGAAGGGCCTGCTGTGCCCGATACAGCGGCGCGAAGGGCTTC
>CAZOTP010000420.1:0-2652 GCA_964582655.1 uncultured Pirellulales bacterium
GTCAAATCGGTGCAATTCCGGTGCATTTCAGCGCATTTTGAACCCATTTTAATCTTACCTATCTTGCCACATTTCCCTTTCGCACCTTTCACACCTTGAGGCTGAAGCCTCCGCCTATTTTAACATTTGCCCTTTAACACCGTTCACACTTTCTCACCTTTCTCACTTTTTTCAACTATCTATTAACTCGCAACTTTCTTTTACATCCGTGCACATCCGCGTTCATCCGCGACTTCCCTTTATTTTTGGGGCACAAGGCCGTCCGATGCAGTAATACTCGATCCCCTGCGAAGCGACAAACTCCGGATCGTAAAGGTTTCTGCCGTCAAAGATTACAGCTTTTTTCAGCTTCTTCTTTATCAGGTCAAAATCGGGGGTTCGGAACTCCTGCCAGTCCGTGAAAATCACCAGCCCGTCCGCCCCCTCCAGTGCCTCATACCCGTCCTCAAAAGTCGTAATCCGTTGTCCAAGCTCCGCTTGCGCATTGGCCATCGCCTCCGGGTCGTGCGCCCGAATTTGGCTCCCCTTCTCCAGAAACATCCGGATCCCGGCGATCGCGGGCGATTCGCGGATGTCATCCGTCTTTGCCTTGAACGCTAAACCCCATACCGCCAATACGTTACCGCCGCACGCCCCGCCATAATAATCGATCACCTTTTTGGCGAATCGCTCCCGCTGCTCACGGTTGGTCAGGTGCGTCGCCGACACAATCCGCATGGGCAGATTTTTTTCCTTACCCATTTGCATCAAAGCAGTTCCATCTTTGGGAAAACACGATCCGCCGTCCCCGCTCCCCGGAAAAAGAAACGAGTTTCCAATGCGGCTGTCCGTCCCGATCCCCTTCCGCACCTTCTCCACATCCGCCCCGTACGCCTCGCACAGCATCGACATTTCGTTCATAAATGTAATGCGGCACGCAAGTAACGCATTCGCCGCGTACTTGGTCATCTCCGCGCTCGCCGGGTCCATCACTAAAATCCGCTCGCTCCGCCTCATAAACGGGGCGTACAATTGCTCCATCACCTTGACAGCATTGGAGTTATGGCATCCGATGACGACCCGGTCCGGCTTGACGAAATCCTCGATCGCAGCCCCTTCCTTCAGAAATTCCGGGTTGCTCACATAGTCAAACGGGTGCTTTGTCTGCTCGGAAATCGCCCGGGTAATTTTTTCATAAGTTCCTACGGGAACAGTACTTTTCATCACGATGATCCGGTAGCCGTCCATGTGTTTTCCGATTACATTCGCCACTTCCATCGCGGCATTCAAATCCGCTGAGCCGTCATGATTCGAGGGGGTGCCAACCGCCAGGAAAATCACCTGGCTGTTTTTAACCGCATCGATCAGATCGGTGGTGAACCGCAGGCGCTTGGCCTTGATGTTCCGCTCCATCATCTCCGCCAGACCTGGTTCATAAAACGTGCTTTGGCCTGCACTTAGAATCTTTATCTTCTCCTGGTCCTTGTCCACGCAGATGACGTGGTTGCCCACATCGGCAAAACAGGTGCCCGCGACCAGTCCCACATAGCCGGTACCCACAACGGATAGTTTCATGGCAACCCTTTGACTAATAAAGAGTTATATAAACTGACGGAGGTTTGCTTTGAGAGGAAAGGAATTTTTTCAAGCGCACTCCGTCCCCGTCGGCGAACGGGCCGATTTAAATATAATTCCATAAAGTGTAAATATTTAGAAGCCATAATCAGGCATGATTACGGCTTCGTTTCGTTTGGATTATTCCAGCGGTTCCAGCAGGTCATTGTCGATTTCGACGGAAGCAGACTGGCCCAAAATGTTAATTTGTAAAATCAGTCTGGATATAGTCTTACGTCTCTCAATGTAACCTTCCATTCCCATCAGAGGGCCGCCGGTTACGCGGCAGAGCATCCCTGCCTTGAGGTATGGGTGGTTATCCACCGGAAGCCCGCTCGAAACAGCGCGGTGGATCTGGGTGATTTCGCGGATGAATCCGGGCTGGTCCGAAACCTCGATAATCTGAGCTATCTTGTTTGTTGTCAATGCCTTATAACGCTGATCGTCATCGCCCGCGAAGAAGACATACCCGGCAAAGAGGGGCAGGAGGGAAGAGAATTTCCGGCCCTTGCGGGAATAGACTTTGTTCTTCATGGGGAGGAAATAGGGGATATCCCACTTGAGAAGCTGCCACGATAAAGCCTTTTCATTACGAGACTTAGTGTGGGCCACCCGCCAGGGGCCGGGGATATCGCCAATCTGGCAATCCAGGGGAAACAGACTTGGCGGATTATCTTGCAGTCGCAGCACAATCTATTCCAGAAACATCGGGCAAAACAGCCCATTTATGGTTCCATAAAACGAACATAAATCCAGTATTAGCAATATTATCGGCAAATAATTCCAGAGTGTTGACTGGTAATTCTCAAGCGCTGTCACAAACACTACAAATTCTCTATTTTATCCAGTTTACGGAAAAATACACAAGCGAAAAGACCCGCGTATTGCCGGTCATCAGGCTGGAGCATGATTCCAACCTATGTACGTTTATCAGACGGATTCGTTCAGGATTGGAAAATGGTAAACATTCAGAGGGAAAATGACTGGCAAGCGAGGTACGATTCGTGGCGGGATGGGCAAGGGTGGCAAAATGGGTAAGAAAAAAATGGGTTCAAAATG
>CAZOTP010000421.1:0-2650 GCA_964582655.1 uncultured Pirellulales bacterium
ATCGGGGGGATGATGGATGAAATCAAGCCTTATTTTGAGAAGTATGCGGGGACGTATAGGTGGGTGGGTCCAAAACCGCAACGAGAGCTGTATCAATATTATTCGCAGGGATCTGTATTTGTATTGCCTTCGATTGAAGAAGGTTTGTCGATGGTACAGATGCAGGCGATGGCGTGCGGTCTGCCGCTGATCTGCACGACGAATACGGGCGGAGAGGATATCATGGAAGAAGGCAAAGAGGGATATATTGTTCCGATCCGGGATGTGGAATGTCTTCAGGAGAAGATGGTTGCGTTATACTCGGATGCGGCCCTTTGCCGACAGATGGGGAGTGCGGCGAAGGAGAAAGTGAAGAGCGGATTGTCGTGGGAGGATTACGGCAATCGTGCCGTGAGCGCGTATCATTATGCCCTGAGCCAGAAAGCCATGGGGCTGGTGCCGAAATACACGCCCGAGGCCTATGCCGACGAAGCGGCGGCAGGCATGCCCAACGAGATGCCATTGCCGGAGGGTATTGGCGAGTAGCGGCGGAGAAATCCGGGAAAGGAATGGAACGAGCGAACCGGGTGGGGTGATTCGCGTAATACTATGGAGGCAGGGAGCAGGCCGTCAGGCGGGATAGAGCGGCGTACAGGGGCTTGTAACAGGTTGTCAGTGATGAGATTATCGACATACAAGATCATTTTTTTGATCGCCTTATCGGGAGTGTATGGGATGGTGTGTACGGAGGCAGCCCGTGGTCAGGTATTTGGAAGCTCCATATCGAGCGGATTGAGCAATTTCAGCGGGGGCGGGATGCCCATGGGAACTTCGACGCTGGCGACTTTTATGAATTATTCAACCAGTATTCAGTCCCGCTATTTTCCCAACGAGAATAATCCATTCTCGTATGATATGAGCCAATGGGGTCCGATGAGCAAGACGGGCCTTCTGTCGAGCGGTGTTCCTCGGAATTCGCCTCGGCTGTCGTTTGATCCTGTCGCCGTTCGAAACCCGGCTGGGGCGTTATCCCCGCTTTCGACGATGGGCCCGGGGGCGGGCTGGATGAACGGGGGATTTTTGCCGCCAGTATCCAGTCGAACGGTTATTCCCAACCGCTGGGGCCCGGATGCTTTTTCCGTGTCCGGTTTTTCTTACGGTTCCATTCCCCCGATTTCTATGATCCGGGGGGGAAGTCGAGATTTTCAGGTTCCGGCGGAGGAATTTCTGGGCATGACGCCGGAGGAGTCTTTGTTCGGGGAATCGGGACTTTCAACCGGCAGGGACTCGAATCAGATGGCGGGAAGAGGCCGCGTGATCGAGAAACCGATGATGGGGGAGGCGAAGCGTTTATCCCAACAATCGGGGTTATACCAATCGAAATCCGCAGAGGGAACCGTTTTTTCGGGAAGGGGATCGTTTTCCCCGGAAACCCGGGGGCGAACTCGGTATTCGGGGATGTCGAAATTGCATCGGGAAAGCCGACTGTTTACTCGCTAAGGTTTTTTCCAATCCGAACAAACTGCATTTGCTGTGATATTTACAGCGGCGGTCCGTGCACAATTCTTATCCGGGGCAGGCGGGACCGGAGGCGTTTGTCGCCATGTGTCTGAGGAAGGGATGCCCCCCATGGTTTTGGGGTTAACTTTTTCTACGGGAATATCTTATGGGTAATCGCTATCGAATTCTGTTTGTTGTGATGGGGATCGCTTTGGGGTTGGAGCCGTGCCAGGGGCAATACCTTGTGAGCGTGGAGAAGTTTGGAGCCGTTGCGGACGCGAAAAGGGCGGACGGAAAATGGGTGGGGACGGATAACGCCGGAGCGCTGAACCGCTGTGCGGCGTACTGCCGTTCGAAGGGTCTGACGATGTTTATTCCCAGGGGGAACTACGGGGTGGGATCCACGGTCTGGCTGACGAATCCGGACGAAGACGGCTTGCGGCAGGCGAGTCTGACGGTGATCAGTTCGAACCGGGGGGCCTATCGGGGGCAGGGGAATGCGGCGAATCTCTGTGTGCTGAACGGGTTTCGAGGGGGCACGATGATATCGGTGAAAAAGAAGAATGGAATCCGCCAGGAGCCGAATCTGATTCCGGTGGTGGCGATACACAACGGCCGCCAGGTGCATCTGGAAGGGATCGGGATTCAGGGCAGCCGCCGTCAGGATCTTCTGTGCGGGGTGGCGATCGGAAGCTCCCAGATCACGACGCTTCGCAACTGCGATATCAATGAGATTTATGCGGGGATTGTGTTTCCGGGCTTGCGGATCGGGGAGGAGGAGAACAATGTGTATGACGGCAACAATGATTTGCTGGTGGTGGAGCAGAGCACGTTCATGAACGAGTATAATATCGTCTGCGCGGGGACGCAGCCGTTCACCTGCGAATACCGGAACAATTCGTTTCGGGGAATCCGCTCCATTTTTACGGGGACGCTGATGACGAATGTGTATGATCAGACTCGCGGGTCTCACAAATTCAGCAGCAATCTGTTTGTGAGCGCTCTGGAGGAGGATGAGGTGGAGATGGTCTATTTTGATCTGATGTATAACGAAATCAGCATCGACTGCTGCCATTTTGAGACGACCGCCTATCGAAAGGTTCCGGAGGTTGTGCTTCGGGCCTTGCCGCGGGGGGGGCAGAAGTTTGGGGAGGAGCGGATTTCGTTTACC
>CAZOTP010000422.1:0-2638 GCA_964582655.1 uncultured Pirellulales bacterium
CCCGAAGAAACGCATTTACGCTGATTGAACTGCTGGTGGTGATTTCGATCATCGCGCTGCTGGTGTCGATATTGCTGCCGGCATTGAATGAGGCGCGGAATACGGCGCGGCGTGTGATATGTTCGTCGAACATGAAAAACATGGGAACGGGGATGATGACATATTGCAATGATAACAAAGGGTATATGCCGTATCAGTCCTGGAGCAGCTCCGGACCATGGGCGTTTGTAACGATATATGAAGGCAATACACTCAAAGATACCGTTCCCGTCAAAGCATATAAATACAGACCAGACGGCCCGATTAATTTGTGGTGCAAGGCTTGGGGGATGGGCGGTTTGTATGATACGGGGATTATATCCGAAATCCCCATGTACTTTTGCCCTGGCGCGGTCGCCGCTAAAGTGGAAGAACGGTCGGCGTTAAGTGCCGAAGTTTATACGGAACCAACCACAGGGGAATTGATTACCCGAGATGAATCATCTCCGGTTCGCGTGCGGACTTCGTATGATTTCTTCAAAAACAATATTAATACAATCGATAAGATGGGTTCTTTGTCCTACTATTACGATTTTGTCTCAAGCTGGGCGGAAATCGCGCATAAAGCATCCAATGGCACTCCGAAAGGATTCAATGTTCTCCACGGCGATTCCCATGTTGAGTTTGCTTCGAATCAGGACATGTTTGATGAAGATCTTTGGGATGTCAACGGAGGAATGGACCCTGGCAATTATCATGAGAATTGGTATAGCATACACCGGAATAAAACGACGTTAAAGTATAACATTGGAAACAATATGCCAGATTTAGGCCAGGTTCAAGGCGGTACGTTCTACAATTGGAAATGCAACCAGGACTGGTGGCTGGGAGCCAAAGGGGGAGGAAGCTGGCGTTATCAGTAAACCAAGAGGCGGGGCGGAGGGGAATGGACGAAGAGGATATTCAAAGGAAAGCGTGCTTGAGCATGCTTTCCTTTTTTTCTCGTTTTTTCGGGAACTAAATCGTAAAATGGAGCGTCTTTAGAAATAGGAAGGCCGGGATAAGGCGGAGAGGGTGCAGAGAGAGTTTTAGGAAGGCGTGTGTATTTGGTGTAAGTGATTGTTAATTAAGCGGTTAGATATGAATTTAGCAGGGAAACGGAAGATTGAAGGATTTACGCTGATCGAGCTGCTGGTGGTGATTTCGATCATCGCGCTGCTGGTGTCGATTTTGCTGCCTGCGCTGAACGAGGCACGGAGCGTGGCGAGGCGCGTGGTTTGCGCAGCGAATTTTCATACGTTCGGGACGTCGATGCCCCAGTATGCGGGGGAATTCAAGGGGATGCTGCCTCACCAGTCGTACTGGAGTTCGGGTCCATGGACGACGTTATCGCTGTATGAGCGGGCGTATATCAAGCTGGATGTAGAGCTTGATAAGGAGGGCCGGGTTGAAGGTCCCCTGACGTTATTGAAGCCGTTTGGTTTGGCGGGATTGTATGATATGGGGATTGTCCCGGATCTGGATTTGTGTTTTTGCCCGGGGACGGAGGGGTTCCAGGATGCGACGTTTCGGCGATATTTCAGCCGCGATCATTATATTGATCCAATATCGGGGAATTATTATATTCCGCCGCCGGATGTGGAGCCGTATCGACTGCGATGCACGTACAATTTTTTCAAGAACAATATCCGTTCTCTGGACAAGATGGGGTCTCGGTCGTATGTGTATGACCTGGTGTACAGCTATCCGCTGATCTGCCACAAAAACGGCAAAGGGGGTCCGAAAGGATTTAACGTGCTGTACGGGGACGGCCATGCGGAATTCAAAACCAACGCGAGCGCGATGGATGCGGAATTGTGGGAGCCGATTTATGAATCGAGTTCCCCCGAAGCGCCCTCGGATAAAAAATCGAAGTTTTTCGAAATTCTCCGAAGGCTGGGGAACAATTCGATTGATTTGAGCCAGGTTCGTAACGGCGATCCGGATTTCTGGATGTGCAATGAAGATCCGCTGGATGGCGCCCAAAGAGGCATTTGGGAGTATAAGGAGAAATAAATCGCAACGGGATGTTGCTCTTGCCTGCGGGACAGGAAAAAGAAGGCTGCACGAAAAGAATCGTGCGGCTTTATTTTTTGGGGTTTGCTTCTGTTTTGCCAGGGCGGTGTTAAATCATAGCGTTTTTTTATCGGAAATGATATATTCCCGCCATGAAACAGAAAGAAGGCCCAAGGCGGGGGATTGGAGCGGAAGCGAGTTGAAGCGAACGGCGAACGAGATGATCCGAATCCGGTTTACGGCGCTGGGATGCCCGAAGAATCTTGTCGATAGCGAGAAGATGCTGGGGGTTCTGGCGGAGGCGGGGATGCTGCCTGTGGGGGCGGACGAGGAAGCGGAGGCGGCAATCATCAATACGTGCGGATTTATCGCGCCGGCTCGCCAGGAGGCGCTGGAGGCGATCGGGGAGGCGGTGGAGGCGAAGAAGCGTGGTGAGGTGCGTTTTGTGATCGCGGCGGGGTGCCGGGCGCAGCTTTGGGGGAAGAAGCTGCATCGGCACGCGGCGGGGATCGACGCGGTGGTGGGTCTTGGGGGCCGGGAGACGGTGGCGGAGGTGGTGCGGGGACTTCTGTCGGGGCGGCGAAAGGCGGGGGATGTATCGGGC
>CAZOTP010000423.1:0-2323 GCA_964582655.1 uncultured Pirellulales bacterium
GTGAAGCCTCTCCCGCCTCACTTCCTCCGCCTCCGCCCGCGCCTTCTCCACAATCGACCGGATCAGCTCCTGGCTCTCCTTCTTGGCCCGGTTCAGCTTCTCATTGATCTCCGCCTCCGCCGCATTCTGGATCGAAAGGGCTTTCTCGCGGGCTTGGGAGGCGATCTTCCCCGCCCTCTCTTCCGCCTGCAACACGTCCTCGATGATCTGTTTCATGAAATCACGCCGCCTCGGGCGACCCTGCGCCGGGGTCTTGGGTTAACCGGGATGTCTCGATGAACGCCGCTTCCGTTGTATGCCGGGCTTCTCCTAAGATGCAACGACCGCGTTGGGAACCGTTTGAATAGGGGCCTCGAACGCGATGCCATTATAGAAGGTACACCGGAAAATGTAAACTCCAACTTTCCCTCGTTTGTAAAAGGAAGGCTCATAAGGAGATACGTCGCGGTGGAACAGCCCTCGCCAAACGAAGCCTCCAGCCGGGATAGCTGCGCCAAACAAAAAGAGGGTGAGAAATGCGCGCTGGCCCCCGAATGAAAATACGTGAAACCGGTTAACACTCCGTTTTTCGTACGATCCCTCAAACTCCTACAATTATTTTTGTACCTCCTGTTGTATTTCGCCGGGCTCCGGAGCCTCGAATTTCTTTTCCGGTCCTTCGGGGGGACCGTCGCGATGGGAGGCATAGGCCTTTCGCTTCAGGAATGATAGCTTTCTCCAGGATTTTTTGACCCATCGGCTGCCATCCTTCTCCCTTTGGGAAACAAAATCCCCATGATCGAATACCGTAACTCGAATCAGGTTTCCCCGCGAATCGTAATCCTTCCATTCGCCATCCCGCTTCCCGCCGCTCCAGTAGCCTTCCTGGTCAACCGTGCCGTCCCGGTGGTAAGATACCAAACGGCCGTGATAGAGCGTGCCGTCTTCTGAAAGTTCGGTTTCTCTTCGCAGTAGGCCGGATCGGTAAAGCTGCTCCTTCCGCCCTGTTTCGCCGTTGGAGTTTTCGTATTCCACAATCTTTGTTTCAATGTGGGTTTGGCGGTAGATTTCGATAAAATCCGCCAATACCCCGAACAGGAGAATCCAGCTTGCAAGATACACGCCCGTCAACCCCGCGGACGCCAGGATTCCCGGCGGGCGCGTGTGAATCCCATCAAAAACATGCTGGGCATAATCCGCCAGTTGCCTCAATTTGATTTCTTTGGGAAATCGTTGGACAATCCGGCCGACGATCATGTGAAAAAGCGTGTTGTTCTGCAGGGTGTCCGAATCGTCGCTTTCCGCCATATCCCGATTGTACGCCATCGCCTGCCGGATATCCGAGATAATCCCGGATAATTTATAAAAAATGGGCAGAGCCAGAAGGCTGAACGCGCCGAAAATTCCGAACATCCAGGATTTCATGAAATACCCCGCCCCGATCAAACCCAGACTGGCCAGCAAGCGGAAGAACAGATCAATATACCGGTTTCGGCAAAACAGCACCTCATGGAAAAAACGCCCCCCGTCCAGCGGATAAAAAGGAAGCAGATTGAACGCGTTGATTCCCAGAAACAGCAGCGAAAACTGGATGCCGGGCAGGGAGTGGGTCTGGCGGAAGAAAATCCATAACAGCAATCCGATCAGAATCCCCGGTACGGGCCCCATCAGGCTTACCATCGCTTTTTTATAGGATGCGACGGAAGAACTGCGCCCGGAAACGGCCGCCCCGAAAAACGGAATGAAAAACATCCGGACATTGCGGTACCCGAACAGCCGCATCCCGATAAAATGCCCCGTTTCATGCGCCAGAAGGACCGCAATCAGGTAGAGGATGGCCCGGGGACCGCTTTGGATCAGACCCAGTTGAAAAAACAGAATCAGGGATACAGCCACAAGAACCAGATTCTTCACCCAACTGCTTTGGCTCGAATTCTGCCGGTCAATTTCAGCCAGAATATCCTCGTAGGAATAGGGAATCGCCCTCGCGCCCTCGTCCTGGCTGACTTTCGCTTCCGGCAATGATTCTGTCATGTTCTTCCTCACTCGAAGTTCGTATTGCAACCCATTTTACTGGATAACTCACAGGAAAATCGGACGACAAAACACAGATTTTTAATGATTTCTGCAGGGCATGGTTCGACCCCGAAATACGATTCAGTCGTGGCGTCGTTATTCGCCCATGAACTTTTTGCAATCCTCCATCCCCTGCTCAAACGCAGGTGGAGAGAGAAATGCAAATACAAGTCCGGGAATCAGGAACAGGCCTTTATGGTCGGAATCCCGATCAAAATGATGGAATAGAAAATAGAGTACTCCAAATACCAGAGTTAATCCTGCACCT
>CAZOTP010000423.1:2333-2607 GCA_964582655.1 uncultured Pirellulales bacterium
TGCCAGTCCCAGGATAAATCGCAATCGCTGTTTCCCGAGCCAATCGGAAGAGACTGGTTTTATGGCTTCCGTCTTGATGGCCTGTTGAATGCCGTCGGTATAAGCGGCATACGCAATGGTATATGTCACAACCGGAAAAAGGATCATTAGATAATCCGCTTTCACGCCGTACCATTTCTCGATCATCGCAATAGCCGTTTGAACAAGAATACAGGCCAGCGCCGACAGGACCAGTGTCCTCCCCAGCCAGCGATTGTCAAACTTGTGCCAGATG
>CAZOTP010000424.1:0-2584 GCA_964582655.1 uncultured Pirellulales bacterium
GGGAACGAGGAGGATAATCTCTTCCGCTTTTGTCGATAGAGCAATCAACGTTTCGCTTGTTTGAGAGTGGTACTTGCCGTTCAGGAAGAGATGGGCGGCGGGCCAGGGATTTTGTATTCGACAGGGATTGCCCTGTTTGCTGCGGATGGAAATCCAGCGGGGGGCTCCATTCCGAATTTCCGCGGAAACGAGAAAACCACCAACCGCGTGAAGGGTGAACCTGGCGGTCTGGGTTTTATCTGTCGCCGGCGCGATGCGGAGAACGCCATCATAGGATTGGAGAAGGGCCTCGTTCATCGCGGCGCTGAAGACCGCAAGGGCTTCCAAATCCATGTGACGGAAGGGCCAAAGCTCGAAGGGGAATTTGTTTTCGGGAAGTTGCTGGTCTTTGTCGGGAAGGGCGGCATCGCGAACAAGGCGTTTGTAGAAACGAAACCCGGATTCCGATTTCATAATATCCAAAGGTCCGTAATGCCCCAACCCGTTGCAGTAGAACTGCCATTTGTCGGGATGCTGATGGAGGATTTGTGCCAGTTCATCGCCCAGTCCCAGCCGGGCGAGCACGATGGGATTGACGTCCCAGCCCATCATCTCGGGGGCGTACAGGCGGGCGGTATTCACGGCCGCATGGAACAGCGGAGAATCTTTTTGCGCCAATCCGATGCAGCCGGAGGGGAAGACGGCGGAATATTCGGTTGTGGGGAAGATGCCGTCATACCCTTTCCAATCGGGGGGATTTTGAGGGTCCCAGGAGAGCGTCTGGCCGCTTTCCAGCTTTTGGACGATTCGATAGAAGGAGGGTACGGGAGGTTGTGGGGTATCGAAGGGATTCAGGAACGTGGCCCACCGGTTTTTTTTCAATTCATATCCCGCGCAAAGAATCTGCCGCGAAGGCGCGGGCTGGTTTTTGAAGAATCCCAGCCTGTAGGTTTGCCCGTTTTCCAGGAAGTTCATTCGCCCTTCGCCGGCGGGGATCGTGGGAATGGGGGCCAGGGAGCGGGAGATTTCTTTCCAGGTTTCGCCGCGGGGGAGATTCAGTTGCGCGATTTCGGCGGCGCGAAGAGTCGTATCGAAGAGCATTTTCGCGCAGGCGATTTCCGTGACGGCGTCTTTCAACTCGATCCAGCCTTCATAGCCGGTCCCGTTTTTGGCATGATAGAGGCCGTCGGATTCTTTTTCGAAGAGGGATTCGAAAAAGGACGCCGCTTCGATGAGATAGGGTAGGGCTCTGGTTTTCAGGAATTCTTCATTGCCGGTGTACTGATACTGCCGCCAGAAATCCAGCGCGATCTCCGCGACGGGGGTGTGATTTTTGAATTCCGAAGCGGAGTTGCAGCCGCGGCGATCGGTGACATCGGAAACAACGGCGCCCTCGACGCCAAAAACTTCCTTGGCGTCCTTTTTCGCATAAGGCAGGGAGTTGAAGCGGTAATTCAGGTAGGATTCCAGCAGATCGGAATGTCCGGCGGGGTGGAGGGGCCAGTATATCTGCTGCTGATTCCAGTGAAAGTAAAAATTCCAGTTCTGCACATCGCGATTCCATCCCCACAGGCTGTTGCAGAACCGCCCCGGCGAAGCGCCCCTCTGGGAGGCGTTGGCGTAATACATCATCAGGTGCCACAGATTGTCATAATAATCGTTTCCAAATTCCATCAGCGAGCGAAGCCAGAATTGTTTCCAGAGGTCCCGGTGATGCTTCAGAATCGTCTGGATTTTTTCCGGGGTAAGATTCGCCAAAGTAGTTTTTGCCTTGGGAAGAGCCTCTCCGGCGGGTAGAGGATCCGTGACCAGGGCCGAAAAGGTGAAATCTGTTTGCGCGGTATTTTTTACCGACAATACACTGCTGTAAACATTAATGGGTTGAAATTCGGCGGTTTGGCCGGTGAAGGCGGCGGCCAGGGCGAACGTGCCCGAAGTCAGCTCGTGGGTAAGATAGAGGCTGTTCGCATCGCCGCCGGACTGCGTGCCGCCAAGACCGATGGAAGGATTCCGGTTGATTTTGCTGTACCAGTGAGAGAACGTTCTGCTGCCATAGCGTTCCAGGATGGCGGAGAGATTCGTCGGGTTCTGAAAATCGGTTTTTACCTGCGCGAGAATCAAGCCGTCGGGCTGAGTAACCTGGAGAGTTACATCGACTTTTCCAAACGGGCTGACGGAGAGAAGTTGCAGGGAGGCGTCGGCGAGACGGAGCCTGGCGTTGAAATCGGAGAGATAAAAGGTGTCGAATACGGGATATCCGAAATCGAGAACGATGCGTCCGGCGTGGCGGAGAGTGGTGCTGATATCCTCCTGATCGTGCGCCCAGTTTCTAAAACGCTCAAAAGCGGCGTCGTCCCAGAGGTTGGATTTATTCACGGCCAGAATGAGCCGGGAGCCTTCCGTCCAGCACAATACGCCGACATCGCCGCTGCCCAGCGGAATGCCCTGCATGGGATCGCCGGGCGGGGAGAGATAGATCAGATCGTGTCTGGCGATGCGGCCGGGCCAGGCGATATCCCACTGGCCCGTCTGAAGGTTGTAGGGTGTTGTGTGTTCCTCCGCGGAAACCGGAACCGCGGAAAACAGCAGGCACAGAACAAGAAAT
>CAZOTP010000425.1:0-2571 GCA_964582655.1 uncultured Pirellulales bacterium
CCCCCTACCTCAACCCATTCCTCCACCCCTTCTCCAAACGGCAAGGCATGTTCCTGCGGGCA
Source organism: uncultured Pirellulales bacterium (assembly GCA_964582655.1). Classification (GTDB taxonomy): domain Bacteria; phylum Planctomycetota; class Phycisphaerae; order Sedimentisphaerales; family SM23-30; genus CAZOTP01. Next base: position 63 of record CAZOTP010000425.1, read on the forward strand.
GGTGAAACCATGAAGCGATATAAGGATGTATTTGCCAACCGGAAAACAGCTCTGATCCCCTTCTTTGTCCTTGGCGATCCGACACCGGAACAATCGCTGGAGCTGATCCGGACAGCGGTGGACGCCGGGGCAGATATTCTGGAGCTGGGAGTCCCGTTCAGCGACCCCATCGCGGATGGACCCACTATTCAAAAAGCGGATATTCGGGCATTGAATCAGGGTATTAATGTTGCCCAGTGTCTCAGCATGATTCGCCAGATTCGCCAATTTACCGATATTCCCATCGGGCTGCTCATGTATTACAACCTGATTTGCCACTATGGCGCGGAGGCGTTCTACCGGGATGCCGCGGCGGTGGGAGTCAACAGCGTTCTCGCGGCAGATCTGTGCGTCGATGACGCCGGCGAAGTCGAAGGCTGCATAAAAAAGTACGGCCTGGAATCGGTATATATGGTGACACCCAACACTTCGCCCCGCAGGCGGGAGACCATCGCCCGCTTATCCACGGGTTTTATCTACACGGTCGCCGTCCTGGGCGTTACCGGGGCTCGCGGCCAATTGGGCGAACAGATTATCCCCCTGGTGCAGTCTCTTAAGAATCAGACTCAGGTTCCCATCTGTGTGGGGTTTGGCGTTAGCACCCCAGACCATGCCCGGCAGCTTGCCAGCGCGGGGGCGGACGGCGTTATCGTGGGATCCGCAGTCGTGCAAATCATCGAAAAGAACCTTGGTCATCCGGAAAATACCAAGGCGGAACTGGCGGAATTTCTGCAAAGCCTGAAAAAAGCGGTTCTTTTGAAAACAACGTAACTATCTATATAATAATAGATTACGGTTTTTTCGTGAGCTGCTTTTTGCGGTTTTGGCAAAACCTCAAAGAAAAGGCTTGAATTCCCGCGAAAAATCCCCATAATTCATCCTCTTTCGGAAAACTGGTATGTTAGCAGGAGTTGATACTGTGTACGCGATTATTGAAGACGGCGGAAAGCAATATAAGGTTTCTCAGGGTGATACGCTATGCGTGGAATTGCGGGATCTGAAGGAAGGCCAGACCGAGCTGGAATTCGGTCAGGTCCTTTTCGTTCACGACGACAAGGCGGTTACCGTCGGGCAGCCTACGGTCAAAGGCGCGAAAGTCCTTGGCCGGATTAACGGCATCGCCAACGGCCCCAAGCTCAACCCCATGCACTTCCGCCGCCGCAAAAATTCCCGTTCCCGGATCGGGCATCGCCAGAAATATCTCGAAGTGGAAATCACCCAGATTCAGAAACCCTGATTGTTCAGGGTGTTCAGACCCCGATAAAACAGGCCCGATTTGCCCAGCCGGTAAATTGGGCTTTTATTTTTGCCTTTTTCGCTAAAATGACGAGATAATTACCGTTCGGAGCATCACGAATGGACTTAAAACTGCTGGAAGCACAGGATCTGGTGAAGACCTACTCGGGACGGCGGGTCGTGGACCGGGTTTCGATCGTCGTGCATGAGCGCGAGGTGGTCGGGCTGCTGGGCCGAAACGGGGCGGGGAAAACCACGACCTTTCGCATGACCATCGGCATGATCGAACCGGACAGCGGTACGGTCCTTTTCGAAGGCCGTCCGATTACACGGCTGCCCATGTATCAGCGGGCCCGGCTCGGCATGGGGTATCTTTCCCAGGAACCCAGTGTATTCCAGAGGCTCTCCGTCGAACAAAATCTGCTGGCCATCCTGGAAACCATGAGCCTGACCCGCCGGGACCGGATGCACCGGGCGGATGAATTGATTGACCAGTTCGGCCTGGGAAAGGTCCGAAAGCAGCATGCCCGGCTCCTCAGCGGCGGGGAACGCCGAAAACTTGAAATCGCCCGGGCCCTGGTCACCAATCCTTCCCTCATCCTCCTCGATGAACCGTTCAGCGGTGTGGATCCCATCGCGGTCGAGGACCTCCAGCAGGAAATCCGAAGGCTCGAGGAAAAAGGCATCAGCATTTTAATCACGGATCACAATGTGGAACGAACCCTGGAAGTCGTCCATCATGCCTATATTATTAATGACGGGCAGGTGATGGCGTACGGCACCGCCCGCGAACTGGTAAATAACCCGATGGTTCGGAAGGTCTATCTGGGACAAACCTTCCGAGGCGATGAATTTGACAATTGATTTTCCCGGATAGGGCATACCTATAATCTAGTGCGGATACAATCCATGACAGCGGCACGGAACAAGTTGTGAATTACCTCCATCATATTATTCAAAATTACTCCCTTTGGCGGATCGTCCTGGAGCTTCTGCTCATCGGATTTGTGGTCTATTCCCTCACCCGATTTCTCCAGGGAACCGGGGGCGAAAAACTGTTCAAAGGAATTATTTTCCTCCTTCTGGGATACTGGGGCATTCGAATTGTCACCCAGGCTCTCGGTCTGGAGCGGATCGGCTTCCTGTTCAACTATTTTGTGGTCATGGTTCTCGTGGTCGCGGGCCTGGCGTTTCAGCCCGAACTTCGACGCGGATTGATGCGGCTCGGGGGGGC
>CAZOTP010000426.1:0-2571 GCA_964582655.1 uncultured Pirellulales bacterium
GTCAGGAGGAGGATCATGTCCTGATGAAATACGTGCTGCACGAAGCGGCGGCTCTGGCGGAGCGGCGCGGGGTGCGGATCGGCTTGGAGCCGCATCAGCAGTACAGCAAAACACCGGCGGGACTGGACCGGATATACCGGCTGGTGTCATCGCCTGCGATCGGGATCAATTTCGATACGGGCAACAGCTATCTGGCAGGGCAGGATCCGTATGCGTGGCTGGAACAGGTGAAAGACCGGCTGATTCATCTTCATGCCAAGGATATTACGGTGCAGCAGTCCAGCGCCGAGCGGGGCAAGGTGACGGGGACTCCCGTGGGCTGCGCGTGCGGCGAGGGGGTCATCGACTGGAAAAAGGTGATTGAGATTTGCCAGACCACGGGACGGGACATTGTGCTTTCCGTGGAATGCGGTACCATCGAGCAGGCGGAACGGAGTCTGGCTCATCTGAAACAATGGCTGTAAGATTCATGATGCATGCGGTCATGGCTGGAGTAAAAAATATGAACATCCTCATTGCACACAAAGTACAATCCGCCCGTCTTCATCGGTCCATCGCACGGAAACGGTGCGCATTCCTGGTTTTGTGTTTTCTTCTGTCCTGGGGGACCTGCCGTGCGGACGAGGGAAAAAACCCGGAACCCAAAAATCGGATGCATCTGACACTGGAAGGAGATTTTCTGACGATCGGAACCGGCGAAAATCCGATTCTGCGTTATCATTACCGGCATGTGCCCAACAAGCCTTATGTAAAGGAGCTGTTCACGCCGGCCGGGGTGAATATTTTGCAGGACGGTCCGCCGGATCACCCGCACCATCACGGGCTGATGTACGCGCTGACGGTGGACGGGATTAATTTCTGGGAGGAAAAGGATAAGGCCATTTCGGGAATTGAATCACACCGGGAATTTCTGGCTCCCCTTCTTGAGGAGAAGGACGAGGCATCGATTGCCGGATTTAGCGAACGGCTGGACTGGATCCATCCGCAGACGCGGAAGGCCATGCTGGCAGAGGATAGAACGATCCGGGTGAAATGCAGGAAGGGAGAAGCAGCGACCCAGATTACATGGACGTCGCAGTTGAAGACGCCGCCCGGGGTGGAATCGGCGACGCTGACGGGAACGGTGTATCACGGTCTGGGAATGCGGTTTGCCAAGGCGATGGACAAGAAGGGGGAGTTTTTCCGCGGCGTGCCAGGAACCATTCATCACGGCGATGAGCGATTGATGGAGGCGAACTGGAGCGCGTTTACGGCGTCGGGAGAGGATGGGAAAGTGATTACTGCCGCGATGTTCAATCATCCGGCCAATCCGGTGCAGCCGGCGATCTGGTTTGCCATCGACCCGCGGTACAATTACCTTTCGGCAACGCTTGGGCTGTATGAAAAACCAATGGTTTTGACGGCGAAAGATTCATTGACCGTCTGTTATGAAATCATGGTCTGGGACGGGAAAATCGATGCGGAGGCGGTTGAAAAAGCGTATCAGGCGTGGATTGCGTCGGAAACGAAAACTGGGGCAAAGCATTAATTTTATTATTTGGAGGATGTCATGGCCAGAACGGCGAAAGCGCGTGTTGATGCAGAGGATTTATCGCGGCGTGAATTTATGCGAAATCTGTCCACGGCGGCGGCCGTTTGCGCGGCGGGACCGATGGCGGGGATCGCGGCGAGGGGACAGGTTCAGAGCGCCAATGAGCGGATCGGTGTGGGCGTGATCGGTGTGGGAAATCGGGGCAAAGCCCACCTACGGATACTCAAGTGGCTGAAGGAGCAGGGCGATCTGATTGAAATTACGGCAGTGTGCGATGTCTATCGGCCCCGGCTGGACGAGGCGGCGGAAAAATATTCCGCCACACCGTATGACGATCATCGCGACCTGCTGGCAGACAAAAACGTGGATGTGGTGTGCATCGCGACGCCGGATCATCTGCACGGCTATCAGGCAATAGATGCCATCCGGGCGGGCAAAGACATCTATTGCGAAAAGCCGCTGACGCACTGGCGGCAGGTAGAGTTGACTCAGTCGCTGCGGGACACGGCGGCGAAGTCCGACCGGGTAATTCAGGTGGGCGCGCAGGCGATGAGCGATTCGGCATGGCGGCAGATGAAAAAGCTCGTGCAGGACGGGCTGATCGGCAAGCCAGTTTACGGGGAGACAGGCTATTTCCGGACTGGAGACTGGGGCGAACGGGGGATGAAAGTGCATGATCCCGGCGCCAAGCCGGGCAAGGATTTGAACTGGGAGGCCTTTCTGGGCGATGCGCCGAAGCGGGAATTTAATGCGGACCGGTTTTTCCGGTGGCGGCTGTTCGAGGATTATTCCGGCGGACCGGTAACGGATTTGTATCCGCATTGCCTGACACCGGTCGTGGATATCATGGGGCTGGGAATTCCCGATCAGGTCGCCGCGCTGGGAGGTATTTTCCGCTATGAGTATGAATTGCGGGAGGTGCCGGATACATTCAATTTCATTGCGCAGTATCCGGAAAAGGCGGTGATCGCCGTGCTGGGGACGCAGGCGAATGATTTTACCACAACGGCGCAGCGGGGAGCGGGGAACCGGTCGCCTGT
>CAZOTP010000427.1:0-2558 GCA_964582655.1 uncultured Pirellulales bacterium
GGTCCCTGTTCTTTTGGACAAGGACCAGTACCTGTACATGCAGAAAAAACTGGAGCGGGCGAAAAATTTGTCCCCCCAGAATCCCAGGGTCCCCGAGATGGAGAAGAAGCTGGCGGCTCTGCAGGCGGAAAACGTCAAATGGACGGAATTCATGGTGGACCGCGTCCGCATGAAGCCGGACGTTTTTAGAGGCGATGACGCCAAATCGCTCAAGGAAAAAGCTGTCGCGATTGTGAAGGAAAAGCATGAAAAGGCGGAGATTCTCCGCACGGCGATCATCAGCGAAGGCTGGAAAGAGGAGCGCGTCCTGGAATACACCGACACCACGCAGACGGCGGTGCGATACCGCGTCAGCCAGTTCCTCACCGCGCAGGTCGCCGCAAAAATCCCCGATGGCTGCCGGCTGTTCACGATTTATCTGGCTAAAGATCAGATGACAGGCGGCACATGGGGCTCCCTCTACGGCCACATCATGTTCACCGACAAAATCCTCGAAGAAAATGTGAATAAATAAATCCTGTCCAAACACTATGGAGTAGCGATTTTGTCCCCGGCAGCGCAGCCGGACCCGATCATTTGAAACATCCAATGAATAGGGTAATGGGGAGGGAAAGGAGTCTTGATAATGTTCAAAGAAGAAAGAAACTCATCGCTGTTTGAATGGACGATGCTGGGGAAGATTGACCAGGGTCGGCCCAACCTGGGATTTACCACGGATGTGACGGTGTACCGCCTGATGCAGTTTACGCTGCGGGATGTTCTCGTTCAGGATTACGGCGCGGAAACGGCGGACCGGATTTTCTACCGCGCCGGCGAGACGGCAGGAAAGCATTTCTATGAGAATCTGATCACCAAACGGGCTTCCTTTAACGAATTCATTGCCCAGCTTCAGGATGTATTGAAGGACTTGCGGATCGGCATTCTGCGGGTGGAGAAGGGCGATGTGGAAAAATTGACCTTCACCCTGACGGTGGCCGAAGACCTTGATTGCTCGGGCCTGCCCACGTGCGGGGAGCAGATCTGCACGTATGATGAAGGATTCATCAGCGGTCTTCTGAAAGCTCACACCGGCCGAACATTCCATGTCAAGGAAGTGGACTGCTGGTGTTCGGGCGACCGGGTCTGCCGTTTCGATGTAAAACCCGTTTCCTGAAGGTGAGACTGTATGCTGGAAGTACGGCCAGAGGACATTGACAGGATTACGGAGCTGTTCTACCGTGTTTTAAAGGGAGAAATCCCTTCCCCGATTGTTTTGCCGGAAGACTATCCGGACAACGAGGTCCGGCAGGTTGTGGAATACGCCAATCGATTCGTCGGAGAATACCAGGCGCTGACCGGCGCGATGTCCGCCGTCTCGCGGGGGGACCTCGACCTTGCTGTCCCTACAGGACGGATGCATGTTATTCAGTCGTTCAAGAATCTGCATGCGAATCTTCGACACCTGACCTGGAAAACGCAGCAGATCGCCGGGGGGGATTTCACCCAGCATGTGGATTTCATGGGGGACTTCTCCAAGGCGTTTAACAGTATGACGCAGCAGTTGAAGGAAGCCTTCGAGAAGATCGAAAGACAGAACCAGGAACTCTCCCGTGCGCATCAGCGAATGAAGAAGGACCTGGATGCGGCCGCCCGCGTACAGCGGACGCTTCTGCCGGAAGGGTTTCCGAAAGTGCCGGGTTGGAACTTTGCCTGGTCGTACAAGCCCTGCGACGAGCTGGCCGGGGACGCCCTGAACATTGTTCGGATCAACGATACCCAGATTGGCCTTTACCTGCTGGATGTCAGCGGGCATGGCGTGCCGGCGGCGCTGCTTTCGGTGACCGCCACGAGAAGCCTGAATCCTCGCGCGGGGGGAGCGGCGTCTCTGGTAGCCGGCCCCGGCGCAAATCCGGAAGCGGCATCCCCGGCGCGGGTGGCCGCCATGCTGAATACTCTCTACCCGATGGCCTCAAACGGCGATCACTACTTTACAATGATCTATGGAGTTCTGGATGTCGGAAGCCGGCGGCTGCGGTTCACGGTGGCCGGACACCCCGCGCCTATTCTGATCCGCGCGGGGAATCCACCCCGGCGTCTCGATGCATCGGGCTTTGCCATCGGCATGATTGACGGAGTCGAATATGAAGAATTCGTGCTCGACCTTCAGCCGGGCGATCGTCTGTATCTTCATTCCGACGGCCTGAACGAGGAAATGAACGCCAATCGCGAGCAGTTCGGCGAGGAGAGGCTGCTCGAGGCAATCGCCGATGCCCAGGTTCTGGATTTGAACGACGCTGTCGAATCTCTCATTCAAAAAGTCGTTGCCTGGCGCGGGGAAGACCATCTCAGCGACGATGTCTCGATTCTGGCTATCGCGGTCGAGTAATCTGTACATTCCGGGCCGCGTTGCAAGTGGGAGGGGGAATGAAGAATTGCCTGTGATGCGGAGAACTCCAACAAAAGTCAGTTCGGAAACAGGGGGATTTTCGCGCATTAAAAAAGGTTGCGGGTTGCTATTGATCGGGGGGGGCAACCAATAGCGGGGATAGCCGCAACCCATAGTCCTCAAAGTAACATAT
>CAZOTP010000428.1:0-2542 GCA_964582655.1 uncultured Pirellulales bacterium
GACGCAGCGCCGCGATTCCGCCCAGACCGAGCATCAGAATCGTGATCGGATCGGGAATCGCCTGAACCACGGTGTACCCACCTTCAAGGGTAACGGTGATCGCGCCAGCAACGCCGTTGCCATAGATGTTGCCTAAAGCAACCATTTGCGCAATATTGGCGGATTGATCGCCGGTCAGACGCAGCATGCCATCGCCTGACAAGGTCACCTTGGGCATCGGACGATTTACGCTCCATTCGGGATCTCCGCCGGGAACATAACCATTACGCCCTATAAGGGCATTGGCGGTTACCACAGCGCCATCATAGATATTCAATTCCGACGCGGCAGTCTGGAAGGGGTGAACTCCATCTTTGTGAGTTAAATTTCCGACCCAATCCCAGGCGTCAACGTCTGTAAAGGCAAAGCCGGAACCCCTTCCGACCATCTTAATGGTGGACGCGGTCAGGGTGCCGCCATACACGTTGTAAATTCCGCGATACCGATACGGAACCGTCAACTCGCCGCCGACTGTCACATCACCGGAATACTGATTCACGGTGGTGCAGGTATAGTCCGAATCGGACAGCTTAAAATCACCGGCAACCGCGACATTGCAGTTGATGTTCAAAACGGTGGAAACCATACGGCCTGAGTTGGACGTATGGATTGCCGCCACCGAAATCACATCCGAGGCCGCGGTATTGATCGTCTGATGGACCCAGCTCGAGAAGGAATTCGTCGCCGGGACATACGTCCAGGGATCATTTCCAACAATCGCGGTCCATTCGGCGGGTGGCCAGAACGCCTCTTTTTGACTGGATGTTACATCGTCGGCCGCTCCGGGCACGGTGCCGGCGGACCAGTTGGCGGGATTGCTCCAATCCCCGCTTGCGCCGCCAATCCAGTCATTCGCCAAGGCGGCGCTCCCTACCAACAATACAGCACAAATCACAAACCACATTTTCTTGTACATTTTCATTCTCCTTTGTACAAAAAACCTTACCGCTTCTGGTATTCTGGCAACACGCCAAAATCAAAGCGAATGTCATGCCATAAAAACATCATTCTCCAAAAATTCGGAAGAAAACGACTCTTGTGCGATCAGAACCAACCTGATTTCCAATTACCGATTGCCCGGATAACTCCTTCAATATTAACGATAATACTTATTTCAAATATTTTCTAGTCTGCACTTTTCTTTCACAATAAAAACAATCCTTCTCGAAACTTATTGAGCCGCAATAAGCAATAATAAAAACGAACTGCCCGGATTCAAGACCCTTTTTACAAGGTCCGCTCTCTCAATCTTATTACCGGTATTCTAGCCTATAGCCTGTTTTCGTTCTTGGATTATATTGCACAATGGATTGGACGATTTTGCTCTATTTTTGCCAGCTTCCCGGCTTGATTTTGTACGTGTTTTGTACGGCGGCGTCCCTGCCTGGTACGACCATCATCCCTTGACGGAGCCCTGTTTGACGGGGGATCGCCAGGCGAGTTGGCCGCGGTAGAACCAGTCGGTGGTCATATCGGCGCTGCCTGCGGGGGGCCGCAAAAACCGTGCGTACGGTTCTTTTATCTTGGGTTTGGCGATGACCAGATCGAGGGGAACGGCGGAGTTTTCATTTACGACGGCCCACTGCTTATTCGCCGGGTGGAGATTGCTCCAGGCGTGGGGACAGGGTGTAAAATCGATGCTGGCGATGTAGAGTTTTCGCCCTGGAGAAGAATGACGGGTTCGAGGCCATGGACTTCGTCTTCCATGGTTTTGGGGATCGTGAATTCGCAGGCGGATGCTTGTCCCCGGCGGCGGGCATCGAGAAGATAGGGCCGGGCCTGGTTGACGGGATGATTGAACGCTTTGGGATCGACAAATACGCAAAGCCTGCTGACCTGCGGATTGGTGAGGAGGGTGAAATCTTCGAATTTCGCGGGGATAGTGTCGATATAGCCTTTTTCCTGCCAGAGGGAAGTGTAGGATCGATTCGGATCGGCAATTATGACATAGGTCCAATCCGAGGGCCAGGAGGAATTGGGGGGAGAAAACCCGGAGAGGATTTTACGGGCGTCGAGGGTCCCAGAGGGGACGTCGGCGCCGCCGGAATACACTTGGGGATCGAAGACGAAGACATTGTTATGGCCATGGCGGACGAGAAAGGGGGAAACAATGCCTTTGTTGCACACGGCGTCGTTGATGGACACATACAGGGCGACCATCGTTTCGGGGACCCAGGGATAGAGGTGAGCCAGTTCGAGGGCGTCGATCCCTTCCGCCGGGGAGAGGTACAGATTGTGTTCCCGAAACAGGGTCAGCGCAGCGTTCAGGAAGGCTTCATAATCCTTCGGAGATACGGCGGAGCCGGGGGGGATTTGAAAGTGAGGCGGATTCTTGTTTGTCATGCTTCCTTGTTTTCCGTATTTTTTTCCGGCGTCGGAACCGGGTGACCGTTTCCGCGTACCGGCCTTATCCAACATCTTGTATTATAAACGGCCGATCCGGATAATCCAACCATTATATAACCATGCCTTGGAAGCGGAATTGCGATAAGAACGGTTGCAG
>CAZOTP010000429.1:0-2529 GCA_964582655.1 uncultured Pirellulales bacterium
GGCGGTCCCCATTTCTTCAGGGAAACTATCCAATTCGGCTTGCATTCCCCCGGTTCCGAAATTCCCTGTACAATCGTAGGTTATGACAGTTGAAATGCCGCAAAATATGATTATACAGGAAGATAGGGGAAATTGGCTTGACTTTGGATTGGTCTGACGGCAAGATATGGCATTGACTGTCCGGTTTTCGGATCGGTTTTTGATTGACCGGTTTTATCCTAATTTTGCAGGAACAACCCATGAAGGCAGAAGAACGACATAAGCTGAAGACGAATGAGTTGGCGGAATCACTGGAACATATCCCGGAGTTCTTTCAGGTGCATGGGAAAAATATCACATTGGGGATTGTGATTGTCGTTGTATTGCTTCTGGCGGTGGTGTTCTGGCGAAAGCATCAGTCCTCCCTGAGTGAACAGCAGGCAATTCAGCTGGGCCAAGTGCTGAGCCAGATTGAACAGAAGAAGCAGGATGCCGCGATGTATGCACAAGACGAGAAGTCCGGAGCTCCCTATAATGTCACCGGAGAAACCTCCTCGCTTGGAACTCTGGCCCAGGGTGCCCGATCGAAAGGTCTTCAAGTATCTGCACTTCTCAAACAGGCGGATACCCTGCATTCGCAATTGCTGTTTTCCAATACCGATCTTTCTGCGGACCAGAAAAACACCCTTTTCCAGCAGATTCAGGATATCTACAACCAGGTCCTTCGGACGTATCCGGAGGATGTACACGCGACGGGGGCGGCCCATTTGGGATTGGGGATCCTCGCCGAGGAAGCCGGAAACTGGGACAAAGCACGGGAGCAATATCAGACGATCATCGATGTAAAGGATACGGCGTATGCCGGCACGGTCTATCCGATCAAGGCGGAAAAACGGCTGAACCAATTGAATGAGATATCGACACCGATTGTATTTCCGCCTGCACCGGCGGTCCGTGAAACTCCAGAGGCATCGGGAGCCGCGGAAGTACAACCCGATAGGTCGAACGCAGGCACATCCGCCGAATCCCCTTCCGTTGCTCCCCAAGGGGGGGGGCCCGCTGAAGCCCCGGCCCCATAACATAAACGGAGGGAATGTTTTCAGGGGCGACCCTCGAAGATCTGCGGAAAAGGGTTTGAATCCGCATTGAGCATTCATGGAAGAACCTATCGACATCATCCAGGAAGCGGATGCATTCCCCGAGGAGGATGGGGCACAGCATGTCTGTCTGGTCATTAAGCGATCACTCCCCAATCGGCGAATCGACAAATATCTTCATCATCGTTTTCCCGATTTTTCCCGTACCATCATTCAGCGGCTGATCGAAGAAGGGGCGGTGACCGTCAACGGGAAAACCACCAAATCCAGCTACCATCTTCATCTGGAAGACCAGGTGAATATTATTCTTCCTCCGCCTCCCACCAATGAAATTCCCCCGGAACCTATTCCCCTGGATATTTTATATGAAGATGACGATATGATGGTTTTAAACAAGCCGTCGAATCTGATTGTGCACCCGGCGCGGGGCAATCGGGGAGGAACGCTGGTCAACGGACTGGTGTATTACAGCGATACGCTTTCGCAGGTCAACGGGCAGTTCCGGCCGGGGATTGTCCATCGGCTGGACCGAGATACGTCGGGAGTGATTGTGGTGGCAAAGACGGATACGGCACACTGGCGTCTGGCTCACCAGTTTGAACACCGAAGTGTGACCAAAATTTACCTGGCGATTGTTCAGGGCACCATGGAGCTTGACGCCGATGTTGTGGATGTGCCTCTGGGCCGACATCCCCGTGTGCGGGAAAAATATGCCGCTCGACCTGAATCAGGAAAACATGCTGTAACGAAATATCAAACCGTGAAGCAGTACCGGGGGTACGCTTTTGTCAAATTATATCCCAAAACCGGCCGTACGCATCAGTTGCGAGTTCATATGAGCTATATCAAACATCCCATAGTCGGCGACACCATGTATGAGGGGAAGGTGGTTACGCTGGGGCAACTGGCCAACGGGGCGGCTCTTCCCGAACCCGGCCAGCTGGGATACGGTATGAAGGAAGACGATCTGTTGATGACTCGTCAGGCTTTGCACGCCTCGGAACTTCATCTTCGCCATCCGGTAACCGCCGAACCGATGGTTTTCACTGCACCCGTGCCGGCAGACATGTCGCTTTTTCTGGCGCTGTTGGATCGCTATAGATGTCTTGGATAGTCATTAATTCCTGCAAACAATAGGGTTATAAAAATTTGGATGCGGATTTTATTGGTATAAAAGCCTATAAAACTTCATCCTTTTTTTACAGAAACGCCGATAACAGCTACATCCGGTATGCGGATTTTTTGGTAATATACTGTTAGTCAAGGTGTTATAGCTATTTTTTGGCGTATTTTAACAATAGTTTTTGCAGGTTTTCTGGTTTTTTTCTGCCTGTGGCAGGCAGGAGAGCCGCCTCGCAATCATTTTGCGGAACTTTTTATTCTTCTGCTGGTTCTTGGAACCACATTGATCCTTGGATTGTTAACCTATACTCTAGAAGATTTAGGAAGTGTT
>CAZOTP010000430.1:0-2494 GCA_964582655.1 uncultured Pirellulales bacterium
AGCCCGTCCGTGGCGATATCGGCTTTCCGGGCGGACAGCTACATCGTCAGAATCAGCATGAAAATCCCGGCGTCGATCACTTCCCGGCATACCCCCGGAACATCCCCCGTATGCACCGTTGCCCCCCGCATCCGCACTTTGCCCGCTTTCTGGAGTTTTTCGAATTCCTGCAGACGGCTTTCATAATCCGTTTTTTTCACCGAATAAACCGTGGGCACGATGATATCGATACAATCCCGCTTCAGGGTTCTCAGGCACTGATCCAGACACGATTCCATCGACGTCTCCCCCTTGGTTTCCTGCTTCAGCACATACCACACCTTGTCCCACAATCCGTTCAGCGTCCTCCCCTGCTCCTCCATCGTTCCATAGCCGTTGGCCCCGTGAACCAGATTCACGCCCACACCGATCGCCCGCCGCACCACCGCAGGCCGCCAGGGCATCCCTCCCAGACAAAGCCGCGATACCTTCAGATGGGTCTGCCCCAGAACAACATAAGGCATCCCCTCCACTTCATTCCGCGTCTCAATCGGAGTATCTGATGCCGCTCCCGTCGCCGCCTGCCCCAAAAGCTCTCCCGCCAGCCCCATCGACAGCGTCCCGCCCAGAGCCGTTTGCCCCATTCGTTTGACAAAGTCCCGGCGATTCATCGATGAAAACCCCTCTTCCCAGGACTGTCGGATACTCATAACTTGCTCCTATGTAATGGTTTACGATTGATTATGCGCAGCGTAACTCATTTCATTATATTCGCCGCCATCCGCCAAAGTCAAACCCGTCCGATGGAGGGATAGTTAGACGGCTATTGACAATCGCACTCGTTTCGGGTTTTTTCTTCGATTATGTCGATTTTATACAGCCGAAAATTCCAGGTGCCGATAACAATACAATAGACACGCGCGGACCAGAAAAACTTGGCCGCGACGAAAAAAAATGAGTTCACCCATGACAACCGATACCGAAACGCCCGTGGCCGTCACGGAACCGGCGGAAGCCCCCGCCGATTCCGATTCCCGGCTCCGGCCCGATTCCGTTTCCGACCGGCCTCCCGCCGAACCCCTCTCCCCGCACGAAAAAGTCTCCCGGATCCTCTCCATGAAAGTCCCCGTCATCGTCAAAATCGCCCAGAAAAAAATGACCGTCTCCGAAATCCTCAAACTTCGGCTGGGCAGCGTCATCCAGTTCGACAAAGATCCCTACCAGAACATCGATCTGATGGTCAACAACAGCGTCATCGGCGCGGGCCAGCCGATCAAGGTCAACGAAAACTTCGGCCTCAAAATCGTCCAGATCGGCGCCCTCACCGACACCATCAAAAGCCTGGGCGGAAATTCCCCTTCCTGACATTCCCCTGTTTTCCCCTCCTTATCGGATAACCTCCTCCGCCCGATGCGCGATCAGCCCGAACCGTTGGCTGGGAACGGTCATCGTCCGCCACTTGACGCTCCGCCGCTTCATATGCAGCGCGTACTGGTTCAAATCCGCCGCATAAAACACATAACGCCTCCCCTCATGCGAAAATCCATCCCCCGACTCGTCCTCCAGCCAGTACGCGAATAGAAACAGCCCCCGGTGCCCCGCCCCGCACACCTCCTCCCACGCCCGAAGCCCTTCGATATCCGCCTCCGTCACCCAGTTGGGCCCCGGTTTTCCCCGCTTCCGCGTCTTCGACGAATATTTCCGACCCTTCACATCCACCAGCAGGCACCCGCCTCCGCGCGGATACACCAGAAAATCGAAACTCTTGATTCGCGCCCCCGACAGCATCGCCTTCCGCGTCTGATCCACCGCCGCGTGCGCGATTCCGCGCTGCTCCAGATACGCCGCGAACGATCTCTCGTAATGGGTTCCCCTGGGGCTCATCGACCCTCTCGGATTCGAAGATTAGGTTGGGTTCAAAACCGTTTCCGGCTCCGCCGTCAGGGCCTGCCATTCCACCTGTCTCTGCTCTCCCGTGCCCATATCCTTCACCGTCACCAGGTTCTGCTGCGTCGTCTCCTGGCCCACGAGGATGGCAAACCGTGCGTTCAAAACTCCCGCCTGCTTCAATTGCTTGCCCACCCCGTTCCGCTTGTAATCGAACGCCGTCGAAATCCCCTTCGCCCGCAGCGCTCCGGCCAGCTCCAGGCACTTCTCGAACAGCCCGCTCTCCGCGTCAATCACAAACGCATCCAGCCTCTCCGTCGCGCTGCCCAGCAGGTTCTTCTCCCGCAGCAGAATCTCCAGCACCACATCCCCCATCCCGAACCCCGTCGCTGGCACCTACGGACCGCCAAGCATCCCCAGCAGATCGTCGTATCGCCCCCCTCCGCACAGCGCCCGCAATTCTGCCCCCCGGTCGTAAATCTCGAATACCGGCCCCGTGTAATACGCCAGCCCCCGCACCACCTGGATATCGAACTGGCAGTAGTCCTTCACGCCCATCGCACTCAGCAGCCGGAACAATTCCTTCAATTCCTCGATCCCTTTCTTCGCCTCCTCGCCTGTCGCCATC
>CAZOTP010000431.1:0-2480 GCA_964582655.1 uncultured Pirellulales bacterium
CGTGGCGGCAGAGTGGGCTGCCGCCTCTGGGGGGATTCATTTTTATGGAGTTTGGGATCAGACGACGCCTTCGGCGAGCATAGCGCGTGCGACTTTCATGAAGCCGGCGATGTTTGCGCCGTTGACGAGGTTGCCGGGGGTGCCGAACTCTTCGGCGGCTTTTCGGGCGTTGTTGTAGATGCCGACCATGATGCCTTTGAGCTTGGCGTCGGTTTCGGCGAAGCTCCAGTACATGCGCTGGGAGTGCTGGGCCATTTCGAGACCAGAGGTGGCGACGCCTCCGGCGTTGGCGGCTTTTCCGGGGCCGAAGGAGATTTTGTTTTCGAGGAAGACGCGGACGGCGTCGGGGGTGCAGGGCATGTTTGCGCCTTCGGCGACGGCGATGCAGCCATTGCCGACGAGGGTCTGAGCGGCTTTGCCATCGAGTTCGTTCTGTGTGGCGCAGGGGAGGGCGACATCGCATTTGACATTCCAGATTCCGTTGCAGCCTTCGTGGTACTCGGCGTCTTTGTGGGTATTGAGATAGTCCTTGATTCGTTTCCGCTCGATTTCCTTGAGTTTCTGTACGGTTTTAAGGTCGATGCCGTTTTTGTCATAGATGTAGCCATTGGAGTCGGACATGGCGACGACCTTTGCGCCGAGTTCTGTGGCTTTCTGGTGGGCGTAGATGGCGACGTTTCCGGATCCGGAGATGACGACGGTTTTTCCCTTGAATTCCTGTTTTCGGTCGCGGAGCATTTCCATGGTGAAATAGACGGTGCCATAGCCCGTGGCTTCAGTGCGGACGAGGGAGCCGCCGTAATCAAGGCCTTTTCCGGTGAGGACGCCTGTGAAGAGGCGGGAGATTCGTTTGTACTGTCCGAAGAGGAATCCGATTTCGCGGCCTCCGACGCCGATATCGCCGGCGGGGACATCGGTATCGGCTCCGATGTGTCGGAAGAGTTCGGTCATGAAGCTCTGGCAGAAGCGCATGATTTCGGCATCGGATTTTCCTTTGGGATCGAAGTCGGAGCCGCCTTTTGCGCCGCCCATCATAAGGCCGGTGAGGGAGTTTTTGAAGATTTGCTCAAAGCCGAGGAACTTGATGATTCCGACGTTGACGGAGGGGTGGAAGCGGAGTCCGCCTTTGTAGGGTCCGATGGCGGAGCTGAACTGGACACGGAAGCCCCGGTTGACGCGTGTTTTTCCTTTATCGTCGGTCCATGGGACGCGGAAGATGATCTGGCGTTCGGGCTCGACGATTCGTTCGAGGAGGCCGGCTTCGGCGAATTCGGGGTGTTTTTCAATGACGGGGGCGAGGGATTCGAGGACTTCGCTGACGGCCTGGAGGAATTCGGGTTCGCCTGCATTGCGTTTTTTTACGGTTTCCATGACTTCTTCGATGTAATAATGACCCATGTTCTGACTCCTTATCGATTGGTGTGAATGTTTACATTTATACGGCAATCCATTGCTGTATATCATAAAATAATGGTCAAACCTATGCAATCAAATTTTTAAGCCAATCGGCAATTTATTCATTGGATAGCATGGAGTTATGGAATTCGGATGGATTGGCTGGGAAGCATGGAAAAAAATATACGGCAATATTGCCATATTATTATTGACAAATGGAATGAAAACAATTAGTTTGGCGGGGTATTATCTGGAGAAGTTGCCGGATTTGGGGGAGCCGGAGAGGCAAGCCGGGCGGAGCATGGTATGGATCTGCCAACGAAGCGAAAAATCGTAACGATTCTCAATATTCTGCAAAAGAACCAGAAGCCGATGGGATCGTCGGCAATCAGCCGTCAGCTCAACGCTTGGGGTCTGGATTTGCAGGAGCGGATGGTCCGCTATTACCTGGAGATGACGGACCAGAACGGCTGGACGGTGAACCTGGGGCGTCGGGGGCGGACGATTACGCCCAAGGGGATCCAGGAAATCCAGGTGGGGATCGCGGTGGACAAGGTGGGGTTTGTGGCGGCGCGGGTGGATGAGCTGGCGTACCAGATGAATTTCAATCCGGAGACACTGGCGGGGACGGTGATCGTGAATACCTCCCTGATCAAGACTCAGCATATGAATCAGACGCTGTCGGTGCTAGGTCGGGTGATCGACGCGGGTCTGGGGATGGGTCGGATGATCCGAATCCTGTATCCGGGTCAGAACCAGCCGGAGGGGGCGATTCCGAAGGATCATATCGCGGTGTCCACGATTTGCAGCGTGAGCCTGAACGGGATTTTGCTTCGGCGGAGCATCAGCATGACCAGCCGGTTCGGGGGTCTGCTGGAGATGCACGAGGGTCAGCCGGTTCGGTTCAGCCAGATTATTCATTATGACGGGACGACGCTGGATCCGATCGTGATTTTCATCAAGGGGAAGATGACCTCGGTCTGGAAGGCGGTGCAGAGCGGCACGGGGACGATCGGGGCGAGTTTTCGGGAGATTCCGATCGCTGCGCTGGCGGATACGGAGCGGATTCTGGAGAAGATGAGCCG
>CAZOTP010000432.1:0-2447 GCA_964582655.1 uncultured Pirellulales bacterium
CACACCGCAGGAATTGACGGTGGTATCGGGGGGCAGGGGGAAGGGATCGTATATGACGTTAGCGGGCCAAGCGCATGCCAAGATCAACCTTTCTCTGGTTATTTTCGGACCCCGACCTGATGGCTATCACGATCTTCACAGTGTAATGGGAATGGTGGATTTGCATGATGATCTTCATCTTCAGATGACAGACGGGGAGGGGATTCAGCTCCATTGTACGGGTCGAGCCTGCTCCAGCGGTCCGGAAAATCTGGTGTATCGGGCGGCGGAGCTGCTTTCGGTGCAATCTGGACATCCCGCTTCCCTGGCGATCCGGCTGCACAAAAGGATTCCGTTGGGAGCGGGCCTTGGCGGCGGGAGCAGCGATGCGGCGGCGTGTCTGGCGGGTTTGAACCGGCTTTGGCGGCTGGGATACACCCGGGAGCGGCTGCGGCAGATGGCGGCGGAATTGGGATCGGATGTGGCGTTTTTCCTGTATGGACCGATGGCGGTGTGCGCGGGGCGCGGGGAACAAGTCGAGGCTGTCCCTTATCGCTGTCATTCTTCGCTGGTGCTGGTGAAGCCCGGATTCAGCGTCTCTACGGCGGAGGTCTATCGGCAGTATCGTTTTGAGGAACGGGCTGTCGAAAAACAGATGAACACGGTCCGGGAGTATCTGGGCAAGGGGGATCTGGAAGGATTGCTTCGGCAGGGAATCAATTCTTTGACGGATGCGGCGATGCAGGTCAGCCCCCGCTTGCGGGACTTGCGCGACGCGATTCGTGCGTTGGATTTATCGGGTGTTTTCCTTTCGGGCAGCGGCTCAACGCTCTACCTAGTGGCGGATTCCACCGCGCAGGGGCAATCCTGGGCGGATACGATAAAACGTGCTACACAAACCGAAGTGGAAGTGGTATCTTTTATTACCCCGACGGACACGTTCCTGGAGGTACACCATGCAGATCTCTGAAATTCGAGTCAAACTGGTAGAGAATCCGAGCGATCGGCTCAAGGCGTTCTGCACCATTACGTTCGACAACGCGTTTGTGGTGCGCGATTTGAAAATCATTGAAGGGGCGGGGGGCTATTTTGTGGCAATGCCGTCGAGAAAGCTGACGGATCATTGCCCATCCTGCGGATATAAGAATCATTTACGGGCCCGTTTTTGCAACGACTGCGGCGCAAGGCTGGAGGAGAATCGCGCCCGGCGAGCCAATCGGACCAAGCTGCATGCGGATATCGCCCATCCGGTGAATACGGAAAGCCGGGAGCTGATTCAGAATTCGATCATTGAAGAATACAAAAACGAAGTGGAGCGGTCGAAACAACCCGGTTATGTTCCTACCGATCTGGGCGAGGACAGCGATATGGATGTACTGCATCATGAGGAAAAACACCCTGCCGGCCCCACGCATCCGGAAACGCCGGAAAAACCGAGTTCCAGCGGATTTGGGGAAGGGATTTTGTAATCTTGCGTCGATTCGGCATTGATTGGGGAATTCGATTTTCTCCAACAGGCTCTCGGAAGAGCCATGACAGAAGAACGAATCCAAAGCCAGTTCTGATTGAACAGACTGGCTTTTTTGTGCGCGGTGAGAAGGAAATGATTGGGCAAGAGAAAGCGGAGGTGATATTGCCATACGTTGGAAATCTGGAATGCTGGACAGGGGGTGTTCAGAGATTCAAACAAGTAAAATAGTGCGCCCGATTTGGCGGCTTTGCAGGTCTATTTTATGATTGCTGATCAGCAATTTATGGGCCGAAGATCGTTCAAGGATCATTTGCGGCAGGCAATACCGAATTTATCAGTTTCATGGATAATGTTTGAATAACTGACGGGCCTTCCGTCCCCGACAGACAATTTTGTTGAGAACGAATTGCCGAGAGCGGAAGAAGGATTTTTGCTGGGAGGGAGAAAAAAGGTGATTTTTAGCGGATGGGTAGGGCCGGGCTGGATTCTATTGACGTAGGTGCTGATATTATCGGAACTTATAAAAATTTACGAAATATTATAAAAAAATAAAAAAGGAGTGTTGACAAGGATTCGGAGCACCGGTATATTCCCCCTTCCTGCGGTGGACGGCCATGAAAAATGGCGGAAAAAACGCGGCGGCAAAAAATTAAAGATTTTGCCGTTGACAAGCCGCCGGGGCATATTATAATAATATGCTCGACTGATCGATAAGTTCTTGCTGAATAAGCAATAACGAGTTTGGTCGAAAATGCTCTTTGGCAAGTGAACAGTTGTAAGACGCGACGAGAATGTGAACGGCATCGGCGGCTGTGAAACGCCGGTGAAGTTTAACAATAACAGGCTATTATCCTGGCCTGTTTTGGTGTGAACCACGGCTTCGGCTGTGGTATCAACATTCTCGTGCACAGACGTGAGTGTTGAGCCTTATCGAATGCAATCGCGGAAGGGCCGAGCGGTCGGCGGTTCTCAGGAACGGCTAGACTCGGTAGGTCCG
>CAZOTP010000433.1:0-1072 GCA_964582655.1 uncultured Pirellulales bacterium
AACCGGGACAGAGCCGAACGTACCAGGTGGAGATCGGCGTGGTTACGGACGAAAAGCAATTACGATAAACGCAAAACCCGAAAGAGAAAGACGAGTCGGCAGCATGGCGGAACATGTATTGGTTGGCTTTGGATTCGGGCCCATTCAGAGCGGGCTGTTTATCCATGAGGCGTTTCAAAGCGGGAATTTCCGGCGGATTGTGGTAGCGGAGATTGACGGGAAACTGGTGGAGGGGATTCGCCGAAGCGGGGGTGAATACGGCATCAACATCGCCGGACATTCGGGGATTGATGTCCAGCGGGTCCGGGGGATCGAGATTTACAACCCGACCGTGGAGGCGGACCGGGCGAAACTGCTGGAGGCGCTGGCCGAGGCGACGGAAATCGTTACCTCACTGCCTTCGGTGAAGTTTTATGAAAGCGGCGGTGCTTCCGGCGCAGCCGGGCTGATCGCCGAGAGTTTCAGCAATCGAAGGGCGAAGAATACGATCATTTATACCGCGGAGAATAATAATCACGCGGCGGAGATTCTGGAAGAATCGCTGCGGAAGAAGCGGGACGGCAAGCTGCCCGCGGGGGTGCAGATTCTCAATACCGTGATCGGAAAAATGAGCCAGGTGGTGGTTGGGGGGGAAGCGATACAGGCCCTGCATATCTGTCCGATGGCGGAGGGGATCGACCGGGCGTTTCTGGTGGAGGCGTTTAACCGGATTCTGGTCACGCGATGTCGGCTGGACGGATTTCGGCCCGGCATCCGGGTATTTGCCGAAAAAGAGGATTTGCTGCCTTTTGAGGAGGCCAAGCTGTACGGCCATAACGCCATTCACGCGCTGCTGGCGTACCTGGCGGCGCTTCGCGGATACCGCACTATGACGGAGTTGAAGACGGATGCGGAACTGATGCGAATCGGGCGAGACGCGTTTTTGCGGGAATCCGGCGGGGCGCTGGTGAAAAAGGCCAGCGCGACACCGATCAGACCCAGCGCCAAGATCGGCCAGCCCCGTACGATAGTCAGGTAGAGGCCGATGGCGATGGTGATGACCGCTTCAAGAATGATCATCAGCGCTCCCCGG
>CAZOTP010000433.1:1082-2443 GCA_964582655.1 uncultured Pirellulales bacterium
ATGCGAATCGGGCGGGAAGCGTTTTTGCGGGAGTCGGGCGGAGCGCTGATCCAGAAATACGCGCATCTGGGCGATGAGCTGTTTACGGAGAAAGGCTATCGTGCGTTCGCCGAAGATTTGCTCGAGCGGATGACGAACCCGTATCTGTCGGATACGGTGGAGCGGGCGGCGCGGGACCCGGTGCGAAAGCTGGGTTGCACCGACCGGATCTTCGGCACCATGAATCTGGCACTGGAGTACGGCATTGAGCCGGTAAACATGGCGCTGGGGGCGGCGGCGGGCGTCGCAGCGCTGGCATATCAGACGGAAGCAAACGGATTGCCCAAAGAACTGGCCTGCTCCAACTGGCGCACAATGAGCGATAAAATCGTGGAGGAGATTCTGCGTTGGCTGTGGAAAGATGCCAAGGCGGAACATTCCGGTTCGCTCATTCGTTTGGTGAAAAACGCGAAAAAGCATCTGATGCGATTGTTTTAATCCATTTTATCCGGAACAGGACACAGCGATGTTTTACAAAAAAAACAGTCAGGGATATAAACAGCCGATCCCCGGAATCCGCCAGAAAACCCTGGCATACGGCCAGAAAACCCTGATGACGGAGTTCACGCTCGAAAAGGGCAGGACGCTGCCTCGCCACTCCCATCCGTTTGAGCAGACGGGATACCTGGTGTCGGGAAAGATACGGCTGTTCATCGGCAAAGATGCGATGGAATGCGAACCGGGCGATGGATGGTGCATTCCCGAGGGGGTGGAGCACGGGGCGGATATTCTGGAGGATTCGGCGGCGATCGAGATTTTTTCACCGGTGCGGGAGGATTATCTGCCGGGAAAGTGAGCCCGGAAGTTCCGTAGGGTCTGACAGGCTTTGAATTGGAGTAATTGCATGAAGGCCAAGCATGACGCGGTTGTGGCGGGACATATTTGTCTGGATATTTTCCCGAAATTTCTGGTGGAAGGCAAGCCGGATCTGGGGCAGTTGTTTGTGCCGGGAAAACTGATCAATATGGGGCCGACCGTGTTTTCCACGGGCGGGGCGGTATCGAATACAGGGCTGGTGATGCGAATTCTGGGGCTGGATGTGCAGTTGATGGGAAAAATCGGGAAGGATCTGTATGGCCAGGGAGTGCTTTCCGTTCTGAAAAAATATCAGGCCGACGGGAGCATGACGGAGGTGGAGGGCGAAGATACCTCGTATTCGGTGGTGCTGGTGGCGGGGGAGCAGGACCGGATTTTTCTGCATTTTCCTGGCGCCAACGACACGTTCGGAGCGGAGGATATCAACTATGAACTTGTGGGACAGAGCCGGCTGTTTCATTTCGGGTATCCTCCGCTGTTAAGGAAGTTTTATCTAAACAAAGGAG
>CAZOTP010000434.1:0-2395 GCA_964582655.1 uncultured Pirellulales bacterium
GATCCGCGGGTCCCTGTACGGCTTAAATACCCCGTAATCCAGGTCGAACTGCCGATAGGGACCCAAACTCTGCCCCCACATCCCCCGGCACCGCTTCATGAATCCCGTCCAGAAAAACTCCCCCGCCGGAACCCGGTCCCCTTCCCGGTGCCCCACCGCCGCCCGCATCCGCGCAATTTTTTCTGCCTTCGCACTCATAACCGCTCTCCATCATATCCCCCTATGCTATCCGCTCGCAACAAAAGCCCGAATCGCCGGCGCCGGGACTCTTCCTCTCTTTTGTAACTATCCACTATAAACGATCAGCTTTTTCCTATCGTCAAGATCCAGTACACAAAGGCGATCAGCGCGCCCACGCCGGCCCACGACAGTAAAAATCCGATCACGCTCTTGGCCATCGGAACCGGAATCTCGAAGTCGGGGTGGGATATCAAGACCCGCCGGGGAGCCGGCTTCACATTCCCATGCAGCTTGAACGGCTCCGCCTCGGCGTGCTCGCCCTTTTCCACGGGCGTCCGCAGACATTCATAAAACCGGTCCAGCCGCTCCTTCGGCGTCCGCTGCGTAAACAAACTCACTACCACCAGCGCGACAAACCCGCTGGCCAGGTAAATAATCATCTGCCACGGCAGATAGAGCTTGCCGTCCCAGATCATGCACGCCGGCAGCTTATCGGCAAAGACGGCGTTGAAATCCCACAGCACATGGCGGCCGATGGGAATCTTGCTCGTGAACAGAAACGCCGCAAAGCTCACCAGCGTCGCCGCCCATGCCCCGGCCGCCGTCGCTCCGCGCCAGAACAAACCCACCCAGAACGGAATCCCCATCAGTGCCGCGATCATCCAGAATACCTCCAGCGCACTCACCATGCTCTCCAGGCTGTACGCGAACACCACCCCGCTCACCACGATTCCCGCCGACGCCAGCCGCCCCACCAGAGTAAAATGCCTGTCATCCCCCGTGCCGCTGTGTAACAGCGGTTTGTAAATATTTTCCGTGAACATCGCACCCGCCGTCACCATCACCGCGCTGCACGCGCTCATGATCCCCGCCAGCAGCGACGCCACAAAAATCCCCAAGAGACCCGGCAAGATTCCCGGCAAGATATCCCGGGCCATCAATCCATAGACCTGATCGACTTCCGTATTGTTCAGCGTCCGGCTGGCATAAAACACAATCGCACAAAGCCCCGTCAGCATCCATGCAATCGTGCACAACCGCTTCATGAACATCCCCAGCGTCACGCCCACCCGGCCCTCCATCTCCGTTTCCCCCGATGCGCAGTTCGGCATCGATACCGGCTGCACCACCCAACCGATCAGCCCGTTCAGCGCCACGATAACAATGAAAAAAATCCCAATCTCGCCTTTCGCCACCACCTTCATGAATTCCGGATCGATGATCTTGTCATGAAGACCCGCCATCCCGCCGATCTTTCCCAGCGCCAGTGGAAAAATCATCACCGACAGTACGATCGTCAGAATCCCCTGCACAAAATCCGTGATGATCGCCGCGTTCAATCCACCCGCCACGCCGTAAATCACAAACATGATCGTCACCGCAAAAATCGCATGATTCGGATTGATCATCCCGCCCGTCACCGCCGTAATCATTGCCCCAGAACCCTTCAAAAGCATCCCGATATCCACCATCATCTGTAACACCGCCATCACCGCGAACAGCGTCGCCACGCTGGCGCTGTACCGGAATGAAAAATAATCTCCCGTCGTCAATGCCCGCATTCGCCGGAACAGCGGCGCAATCAGCCAGAAAAAGGGCGTCGCAAACAGGTAAATCCACTGGTACCAGATCCCCGCCGCCCCCACCCGGTACGTCTTGGCCGCCACCGAGATCGCCTGGTCCGAGTGCGTGCCCCTCCCGAACATGAAGGACATCTTCAGCACCTTGCCGTACTTGCGGTCGCCGATGAAGTAACTGGCGCTGCTTTTCACGCGGCGAACCGCCCACACCCCCAGCGCCGTCACGCCCACCAGGTAAAACAGCACGATCCCCCAGTCAATCCAATGCATGCCTAAAAATTCCATCCGTCCGGTCTCCTTACTGAAAATCGATCTTTCGTTTACGAATCCGTCCCCCCCTGTGTCTTTTATACAAAAATCCAAACCGCCCATGCAAATTGTCATCGCGCGGTGGACGCAAGCCCGACAAAGCGATTTCAACCGCTCGCCTGCCCTGTGCGTTGCTTCTCACATCCCCGCTGGCCACCCTGTCACCCCTGCCAAGGCAGGGGCCGGAATCCATCCTTTCTTCCTTCCCTCCATTCTATGAAGCACCGCGAACTCTATCACACCCGCCCCCCGTCCGCAAGCATCATTCTAACCCCCGGCCAAAAAACCGTTTACATCTCAATTGTTAAACCCTCCAATCCTTTTCG
>CAZOTP010000435.1:0-2391 GCA_964582655.1 uncultured Pirellulales bacterium
CGCCTCCGCCCGCTCCTCCGCCGTCCGCGCCAGACGCTCCCCGACCAAAACCTTCATCCCCCGCACCTGCTCCAGCAGCTCCTGCAGCTTCCTTCGCTTCTTCTCGTTCTGCTCCCGCGCGGCCTGCACCCGGTTGATCAGTTCGCTGCTCCCGTTGGCATGTCTCCGCAGAAGTTCCTGCGCCTTCTCCAGAACCGCCCGGGGCATCCCCAGACGTTTCGTGATCGCGATCGCGTTGCTGCTGCCCGGCGTGCCGATCAATAGCTGGTACGTCGGCCGCAGCGTATTCACATCGAACTGCACCGACGCGTTCTCCACCCGCTCCGTCGCATACGCGTACGTCTTCAGCTGCCCCAGGTGCGTCGTCACCGCCACGTGCCCCCCCTTCGACAGCAGCGTATCCAGGATCGCCGTCCCCAGCGCCGCCCCCTCCGTCGGGTCCGTCCCCGCCCCCAGCTCATCCAGAAGCGTCAGGCTGTGCTCGTTTGCCCGGTGCAGAATCTCCACAATCTGCTTCAGATGCGCCGAAAACGTGCTCAAACTCTGCTGAATGCTCTGCTCGTCCCCAATATCCGCGAATACGTGCCGATAGACCGGCATCTGCGAATCCGGACGCACCGGAATATGCAGCCCGCTCTGCGTCATCAGCGCCAACAGCCCGATCGTCTTGAGCGTCACGGTCTTCCCGCCCGTATTCGGCCCCGTCAGCAGCATCAGATCAAAATCCTCCCCCAGCCGCACATCCATCGGCACCACCTCCTCCATCACCTCGCGAACCGGAACTCCTTTCTGCTTGCTGAACCACTCCAGCAGCAGCGGGTGTCTCGCCTCCCGCAGCCGAAGCACCCGGCGATCCGAAATCTCCGCCCCCGTCATCCGGTACTCCAGGCTGAACTTCGCCTTCGCCGCCGTCAAATCCACCAGCCCCAGAACCTTCACCGTCGTCAGAATCGATTTCTTCGCCTCCAGCACCTGGTACGTCAATTCCCATAAAATATGCCAGATCTCCATCTTCTCCTCCGAAATCGCGTCTTCCAGCTCATTGCTCAGCTTCGTCAGCGCATACGGCTCGATGAACAGCGTCGCCCCCGAATTCGACCGGTCCAGAATCACCCCCTTCGGACGATGCCGGTAATCCGCCTTCACCGCCAGCACCGCCCGCCCGTTCCGCGTCAGAAACCGATCCTGCTCCAAACCGCCCCGAAGCTCCGGCGTCGAAACAATCGACCGGAACTTCTGCTGAATTTCCTCCTCCACCCGGCGAATCTGAAACCGGATGCCCCGCAGCTTCTCCGACGCCGTATCTCGAAGCTTCTCTTCGCTCTCGACGCAACGCTCGATGGCCTGCAGAATCTCCCGGTAATCCCCCAGCTTCTCCCCCATCGGCTTCAAACGCCCGTATTCCTTCTCGTCCAGCCCCGCCAGATATTCCTTCAGCACCCCGCTCGCCGACAGCGTTGCCGCGATCGTCAAAAGCTCCGCCGGCTCAAACACCGTCTGCCGCGTCCCCACCTTCTCCAAAAGTTCCCGAAGGTCCCGGATCCCCGCCAGAGGCACCCGGTTCCCGCCCTCCAGCAGCTTCTTCATCTCCGTCGTCTCCCCCTGCCTGGCCCGAACCCACTGCGCATCGTCGCTGGGATACAGATCCCGGCACGCCCGCCGACCCGGATCGCTCGAGGCGTACCGGCTCAGGATCTCCCGAATCGAATCAAATTCCAGAACGTGCAGCGCGTGTGAATCCATGTTAGACATCCAGCCGGCCCCGGCGTTCCGGCACAGGCAGCGGCTCCGGCCTCTCCGCTTCGCTCTCGATTTTCACGAACACCCCATCCGAAGCGCTGTCCAGAATCCCGTGCATCACATCCAAAACGTGATACGCCAGCTCCCCGCTCGCCCGGTGCTCCCGCTTTTTCGCAATCGCCGCCGCCATGTCCGCTGCGCCAAGCCCCCGACTCTCCTCGGCGTATTCGTGCGTCAGCGCCACATCCTGCCACGCATTCCGTCCCTCATACAGCCGCATCCGCACCGGCCCGCCAAACGTGTTGGGGTCCGGCAGATGCAGCACGCCCTTGCTCCCGAAAATCTGCAGCCAGGGCAATTCCGCCGCCCGCGCATCGAAACTCGTCATCAGCATCCCCTGCACGCCGCTGGCAAATTCCAGCGCCGCCAGAACATGCGTCGGCTCCTCCACCCGGAACGCCTGACCGCACTTCGGACCGCTGCCGATCACCCGCTCCGCAAACGGCCTCCGAGCCATCCCCCCCACCCGGTGCACACATCCCAGCAGCGACACCATCGCCGTCAGATAATAAGGCCCCATATCCATCAGAGGACCCGCCCCCTTCTGATACAAAAACGCCGGATCCGGATGCCACTCTTCCGGAGGCCGCT
>CAZOTP010000436.1:0-2379 GCA_964582655.1 uncultured Pirellulales bacterium
CCGCCGATTCAAAATACGCCATCCCTGCGAAGTCCCCGCCGCTTCCCCACGCCTTGTATTTTCCCTCATTGTATAGAATCGTGTTGAAACTCGCCCGCCCCGGAGTGTCCAGCTTTTCCCGCTCCGTCGCCGGCTGCACCACCAACCGGATCCCGCGGGGCGTATTGTTTTCATGAAACCGCAGCGCCTCGGGATTGGCGTTGTCCTTGATATCCAGCACCGTCCCCTTTTCATCCTCCCACGTGAACCACCCCGCCCGAACCAGGTACCAGCTCGTAAATACGATCCGTCTCTTCACTGCCGGATCATAGGGCGTAATCGAAATTTTCTTTTGCGAATCAGCCGCCGTTTCACGGCCGATAACGCCAGAGCCCGGCAGCAGAAGAAAAAGCATAATCCAAAACAGATGCCATATGCTCATCCTGTTCAGCGAAAGAATTGCCATTTTCATACGCCTGGTTTTCATAAATCACTCCTTGAATACTCTATAGCCTTCCGATCAGTAAAAATCCACATGAACCACGCGGCTGTAGCACCCGTCCGCGGTATCGAATACATTCAATCGAATTCCCTCCACGGTGCGATGAATCTCCGCATCCATTTTCACGTTCCGATTCCCCCGAAAACTCCGTATCACCTCCCAGTCTTTCTCCGGTGTCTTAATTTCCACATCCAGGTCAGTAATTCCATATTTTGAAAATACGGTTTTTGAATCAATTGCTTCCAAATTCCGCCAGTCATCCGCCAGCGTTGAAATCACAATCCCCCCGATCTGCTGCGGCTTGTCAAACGGAAATTCCAGCCGGTCCGGAAACAGATACGCCGTGTTATCCTGCCAGCCGCCGTCTTTGCCCCACTGCCTGCCCGCCGTGTCGCTAGTAAAAACGGAAAACGCAGGATAATCGTCCTGACTTGACGACGCTCGGACCATGCTGTGCTTTGCGACAGGCAGTCTATTTTTCCGGCACACCAGGTCCCTCTGCCGTCTCGCCCACGCAATCATGGGCTTCCAATATCCGATATCTCCCCCGTCCGGCTCGGCTCGGATAAACTGAAAATTCCTGTCCAGCCACTCCGTCAGTTCATCCGCCTGCCGCTGGAAATCCTCCGGCTCCGTCCCCGGCAAATACAATCCGCTGTACAGGTCGCAGATCTTCGTCGAAACCTCCAAACACCCCGCCAGTCGCTCGATGCTTTTCTTCCCTTCCGCATAATCGCAAACCGCCGCAGCCTGGCTCACCAGTTTCAGAGCCTGGCGATTTCGTTCCGCCTGTTTTTGCCAGTTGAATGTAAGATTATTTCGCTTTCGCACCAGCGGAATCACATGGGGTACAACCGCTCCGATCTCCGGTTCCAGCCGAACCATCGCCGCCATAAAGGGGGAAGCTTTTTCGCCGTACAATCTCATGCACGCCTCATCCAGAAACGCTCCATATAGATAGTCAGAATGTTTCGGAGAATCGCTCTGCTGGGGAATGTATCGAAACGCCTCTCGCTGGACCTCCCGCCCCTCCAAACCCGACAGATCCACCCATCCCGGCGCATGATGATTCCATGCGTAGTTTACATTCGCCAGCACCTGTGCTTCACAGTGCACATGCCCGTTAAAATTGTACAGCGTACCCGCCCCATTCCAGATGTTCGAAAAAACCGCACTGGTGTTAAACATCCGATCCCCATACCAGAATCCGCCTCCCTGAATCGCAAACATGAAAACCGCGTTCTGCCAGCCGACCTCCTCCATCGCGTGTGCCAGTTCAATCGTTCGAAAACTCCGGTTATCCCATCGCTTGTATTGCTCCCGCGTGACAAACTGAACGTTGTTTTTATCGATGAGCTGGCGCCCCACATTTTGAAAAAACAGAATATACTGATCCCAGTAGGCATCACTGTCCTGCCCGGCATAGGGGGAGGCGAATACAATCTGCAAATTCCTCGAGGCGCTATACCCGGTGCCTGGATTCTCCACCACCCGAACCTCCGAAATCATCCGGTTCATAAAATCCGCCAACGCGCCGGCCAGCCCGCGGGGACTGGTCCAGTCATCGTCGGGCCACCGCTGGCGGCAGCGTTCACATCGCTTTTGCGCCCAGTACACCGGCCCCTGGCTGCTGCCGTCGAGGTCCAGGTGATGCAGGTAAATCGATCCCGGTTCGATTTCGCGAACAAACCGCTGGATTCGCCTGGCAATCATCGCAGTTAACTCATCGTTCGACAGGCAGTCCCCCGCCGTTCCCATCAAACACGAATAGACCGATCCGTCGGGATAGGATTTCCGGTTCAACACCCACGGCTCATGATAGTTCAGCCCGAATTCCCCATAATCCATCCCCCAGTCGGAAAAGGAGTATTGACGGCTAACCCCCTTGCTCCGGGCAT
>CAZOTP010000437.1:0-2376 GCA_964582655.1 uncultured Pirellulales bacterium
GGCATCAAGGGTTTTCAGGGAGGGCAGGGTCTTCTGGGTTTCGATGGAAGCTACCGTGGGGTAGGTCAGCCCGGATTTCTGGGCTAACTGCTCCATGGTCATATTGAGCCGCCGCCGGAGGTTTCGAATGACGCCAAAATTGTATTTACTAAACATTATCAGACCTGCCTGAAAAAAATATAGGGGTCGTACCAGATTTAGGCAAATAAAATCAAAAAAAGTTTATACGGGTTTTCCCTTACATGGAAGTCCCTAATTCGATGCGGCAAACACTGTAAAGCAGTTGGATCTGTCATTTTAACTTTATATTCTAAAAGAACTTACAAAGAAGAAAAAAGAAACCTGATTCGGGTCGAAGGTTCTGTTTTTTTATTCGTCTTTTTTATCGGGACGTTCCATTGGGGTAAAACCAGACTCATTATAAACCGGAATTGATGGAAAACAAATAAAATAGGGGGGCTTCATCCTGATTGTGAAAACGTTCACATACTGAGCGTCCGATGATGAGTCTGGCAGGGCGGAAGTCCTGTGAATCCAACAGAGATTGTACAAGAGTCTTTTAAACGGAGAAACGAAATGAGCACGGCAATGGCAGAACGAGGCGCGTCAGCGGCGAAAGCGGGGAAATATCTCACCTTTGCGCTGGGGCGGGAAGAGTACGGTCTGGAAATCCTGAAGGTTCGGGAGATTATCGGCTATATGGATGTCACGTCGGTGCCTCAGACGCCTTCGTATGTCCTGGGAGTGATTAATCTGCGGGGGCAGGTGATTCCCGTAGTGGATTTACGGACGAAGTTCGGGATGGAAACGGTGGAGCGGACGGATCAGACGTGCATTATCGTGGTGGAAATCGAGCAGGGCGGCTCGTCGCTGAGCACCGGCATCGTGGTGGACAAGGTGTCGGAAGTGCTGGATATCGCGGGGGAACAGATTGAAGAAGCGCCGGAATTCGGCACGGGCGTGGATACGTCGTTTATCCTGGGAATCGGGAAAATCGGCACCTCGGTGAAGATTCTGCTACAGATTGAAAAGGTTTTGAACGATCACGACCTGGCGGAATGCCTGGGACAGGCCAATTCCCAGTAGCCGTTTCGCATGGGGTTGCGGGGCGTGAATCAAAGAATGAAGATGGTCATTCTGGCAAGCAGGGCCGGCGTTCGGTTTTGCGCCAGGATGCAAAGATCCTGCCGGAAGAAAGAAGAAAAGGTGGAACGATGAAACAGATGAAACTGGCGACGAAGATGGGACTGGGATTCGGGATTCTGGTGTTGATCGGAGTGCTGATGGGGGGGATGGGATGGTACGGCCTGCACGGCGTGTCGAAACTGCAGGAGCAGACAAAGCAGGGGCAGAAATGCCTGGATGCGCTGAATGTCTGCGCGGCGGCGAGACGGGATTTCGCGGCAAACGGATTCCAGAAGGGCGCCAATGAGGAGAAGGACGCCTCGCAGAAATGGTATGAGGGATTCGAGTCGCTGACGGCATCACTGAAGGAGTTTGAGGGGAACGCGGCCCAGGCATCGTACCGTCAGATGATTCAGGACACGCTGGCCAAGACGACGGAATATCGTTCCTCGTTTGACGACCAGGTCGCGGCGCAGAAGATGAAAGACGACGCTTTTGCAGCGTGGGGCGCGGTGGGAAAGAGCATTACCAATGATATCGGGACCGTGCTGGCGAATGTAATCCAGCCGGCCATCAAGGCGGCGGAGGAGAGCCAGAAGGCCGAAGAAATCATCAAGTGGAATCGGATTGCATCCAGTTTGGATACGCAGTTTGTGCAGGCGTTTTTCCTGCTTCGGGTGAACGCCGTGTATCTGCTGGCAACTGATAAGGATGAGCAGTGGACAAAGTATCAGGAGCAGCTCCAGAAGGTCAAGGACGGATTCGCGTCGTGGTCCGGCGCGGTGAAGGGAGAGGCGTTGCTGGCGGAGGTGTCGGGGAAAATCAACGGCTACATCCAGGATTATCAGAACGCCGGGGAATCGTATCACAAGGGGATGCTGGCCCAGCAGGCGGCGAACGAGGACATGATCGCCCACGCAAAGGAAATCGTGGATATCATGAACGGCCTGAAAGACGCCTTGAGCCGGGATCAGGATACGCTCAGCGCCCGGACGAATACCGTGATGATTTCGATGGCGATCAGCGGGGCGGTCATCGGAATTCTGCTGGCTGTCGTGATTACGCGAGGCATCGTCAAGCCGATCAACCGGATTATCGCCGGATTGGCCGAAGGCGCCGAGCAGGTGGCGGCGGCGTCGGGCCAGGTATCGGCGGCGTCGCAGTCGCTGGCGGAGGGGGCGACGGAGCAGGCGGCCGGTCTGGAAGAGACCAGCTCGAGCCTGGAAGAGATGTCCAGCATGACCAAGAAGA
>CAZOTP010000438.1:0-2371 GCA_964582655.1 uncultured Pirellulales bacterium
TGAAAGGGGATTTTGCCGATTCGCTGGTGTCGGCGGGGTATGATCTGGGCAGCGACGGTCGCGTGGGCGGGACGGGGACCGCGGCAGATGTGCTGTACGGCGGGGGCTGGCTGGGCAACGCGAAGGTCAGCGGCGTGATGAGCGGCTCGACGTTCGCGGTGGGGATCAAGCCGGACGCATCGGGCGATTTCTTCCATCCGGTCAAGACGATGGAGGGGGATATTAATAAGGTTCAGTTCAAAACGGTGCAGTACTCGAACAATCATTTCCAGTTCGGCGTGGCGTCGGCCTCGATGATCGCCCAGGTGAAGGTGGGGAGCCAGGTGCTGCAGGTGCCTTATACGAACGACGATTTCGAGGTACAGATTTTGTGATTCGGACGCGTTTTGGAGGACTATGGGCTGCGGGCTTCGGTTCGCGGCCCTTTTTTTTGGTTTGGCGGCGAGGCAGGGAAAGGCTTGTGTTCCTGGGAGGGGAGTGTAGAATAGCCGTGATGCGTATTATAGCCGGTTCGAGAGCACGAAGGCCTTTGGTTCCTCCGAAGGATCAGCGGACCCGCCCGATCACGGACCGGGTGAAGGAGTCGCTGTTCGGCATTTTGACGCCGTATCTGGAGGGGGCGAAGGTGGCGGATCTGTTTTGCGGGACAGGATCGATGGGGCTGGAGTCGCTGAGCCGGGGTGCGGAGTTTGCGCTGATGGTGGAGCGGGACCGGGATACGCTGCTGCGGCTAAAGCAGAATATCGAGACGCTGGATTTTCACCGGCAGGCTCGGGTGATGTCGTCGAATGTGTTCAATACGGGGATACCGACGATGGATCCGCCGCCGGAGGGGATGGAGGGCGGGGTGACGTGGGATCTTGTGTTTGTGGATCCGCCTTACAAGGATTCGCGGGATACGAAGGCGGAAGGGAAGCTGGGGGCATTGCTTCGCAGGATTTCCGGGCAGGTGCCGGCGGGGTGCCTAGTGGTGGTGCGGCATGAGAGCGGTGTGGAGCTTTTGCCGAGTTATGAGAGGCTGACGGTGTCGGACCGGCGGGACTATGGGAAGATGGCGCTGACGTTTTATCGACAGGAGGGGTGAGTGGAACGCAAGTCGGACAGGTCGCCAAGGCCGCGGCGGACGCTGCATCAGGCGATGATCGAGGTGGTGCGGAGGCTTCGCGCGGCGGGGTGCCAGTCGCTGCTGGCGGGCGGGTGCGTGCGGGATATGATGCTAGGGAAGCGGCCTCATGATTATGATGTGGCGACGGATGCGACGCCGGAGCATGTGATGCGGATTTTTCCGCAGACGCGGGCGGTGGGGGCGCAGTTCGGGGTAGTGATCGTGCGGATTGGCGGCCATTCGATCGAGGTGGCGACGTTCCGCAGTGATCTGGAGTATCAGGACGGCAGGCGACCCGAGCGGGTGGTGTTCACGGATGCCAGGCATGACGCCGAGCGGCGGGATTTTACGATTAACGGGATGTTTTACGATCCGCTGAAACGGGAGGTGATCGATTACGTGGGCGGGCAGAAGGACCTGGATGCGAAGGTGATTCGCGCGATCGGCAATGCGGAGGAACGGTTTGCGGAGGATCATCTTCGGATGCTGCGGGCGATTCGGTTCGCATGCCGGCTGGGATTTCGGATCGAGGCGAAGACCCGGCGGGCAATTGAGATGCACGCTTCGAAACTGAAGCGGATCAGCGCCGAGCGGATTGCGGGGGAGGCGGAGCGGATTTTGACGGACCCGAACCGGGCGGAGGGGATGCGGCTGGCGGTGGAAAGCGGGCTTTCGGAGGCGATGTTTCCGGGGATTTCGCGGGAGCAGCTGCTGGCGGGGATTGCGGTGCTGGAGGAGTTTCCGAAGTCGTGCGGATTTTCGACGGCGCTGGCGGGGCTGCTTTACGAGGCGGAGCCGGAGGCGGTGCAGAAGGTTTGCCGATATTTGAAGCTGAGCAATGATGTTCGCAAGCAGACGTGCTGGCTGGCGGGGCATCGGGCGAAGCTGCCGGCGGAGATTCCGATGTCGGTGGGGCGGCTGAAGAAGTGGGCGGGGGAGCCTTTGTTTGAGCCATTGGTGGTGCTGGTGCGGTGTGTGCGGCGGGCGAAGGGGGAGAGCCTTTCGCCTCTGCGTGCGCTGCGGCGGCAGATTCGGGAGCTGGGGGAGCAGGCGGTGCGGCCTGCGCGACTGCTGGACGGGCATGAGCTGATTCGGCTTGGAGCGGTGCCGGGGCCGATGGTGGGGCGGCTGGTGGAAGAATTATATATGGCGCAACTGGAAAATCAGGTGCATACGGCGGAGGAGGCGAAGGCGGGGGTTCGGCGGTGGCGGGAAAAACACACCGCTGCGCGGGAGGAAATGCGCGCGGGGCGATACGGGGGAGGG
>CAZOTP010000439.1:0-353 GCA_964582655.1 uncultured Pirellulales bacterium
CAGGCCCAGCGAGCCCGCGATGACGCCGATACGCGACGTCAGGTAGGTGCCCATGATGGCCGCGGCGAGCAGATCACGTCCTTGGCTGTCGGTGCCAAAGGGGAACTCGCGCGAGGGGGGGCGGTTCGCGGGCGCGGTGCATAGCGATCAGGCGAGGCTTCGGCTGACGGAGCCCTGGCTGGGATACCTGCGAATCAGCGAGGGGTGCGACCGGGGGTGCACGTTCTGCACGATCCCGAAGATTCGGGGTCCGTTTCGGAGCAAGCCGCCGGCGATGGCGCTTGCGGAGGCGGAGGAACTGATCGCGGACGGGGCGGTAGCGCTGAATCTGATCGGGCAGGAGACGACGGGGT
>CAZOTP010000439.1:413-2363 GCA_964582655.1 uncultured Pirellulales bacterium
ACTGGCGGGGCTTCTGCGGGAGCTGAACGGGCTGCGGGGGGCGCGGTGGATCCGGGTATTGTATGCGCATCCGGCGACGCTGACGGAGGCGATGATCGAGGCGATGGGGTCGTGCGAGCGGGTGGCGCCGTATCTGGATCTTCCGCTGCAGCATATCAACAACCGGATTTTGAAGCTGATGCGTCGGCGGGTGACGCGGGAGGGGACCGAGGCTCTGCTGAAAAAACTGAGGCGAAGAATTGACAATTTGACGATTCGGACTACGATGTTAGTCGGTTTCCCGTCGGAGACGCAGGAGGAATTCGAGGAACTGGCGGAGTTTGTCCAGCAGGAGCGGTTCGAGGCGCTGGGGGTGTTCGGGTATTCGGCGGAAGAGGGGACGGCGGCGAGCCAGATGCCCGGAGCGGTTCCGGAGGCCGTGAAACGGGAGCGAGCGGACCGGCTGATGCGGATTCAGCAGCCCATCGCGTTTGAGGCGGCGGAGCGGAGGGTGGGCCGGACGGCGGAATGCCTGATCGGAGCGGAGATGGAGAAGGCGGCGGTGATGGAGCTGGGGCTGGCACCGGGGAAACGGTGGCATCTGGCCCGGCACGCCGGTCAGGCGGCGGAAATCGACAGCGAATGTTACGTGTCGGCGGCGAAGGGGCGGCGGGTGAAGCCCGGAGTGATCGCAGCGGTACGAATAGAATCGCGGCGGGATTACGATTTGATCGGAACGATGGTGTAGATGGCCGGATTTGTACAAAAAGTGCCGAATTTCCTGACGGGTCTTCGGATGGTTCTGACGGCGGGATTTCTTGCGCTACTGCTGACGATTTCGCCGGAGCAATTGAGGAATCCGGAAACGCTGGCACCGCTGGTGTGGAAGCTGGACTGGGCGTTTATTCTGTTTGTGGCGGGGGGAGTGACGGATATTCTGGACGGGCAGTTCGCACGCCGGTATAATGCGACGAGCGCGTTCGGGCGGAAATTCGATCCGCTGACGGACAAGATTCTGATTCTGGGGGGATTCGGCGTTTTGGCGTGGTTTGGATCGGAGATTACGGCGGTAAGCTGGTGGATCGTGGGGATCATCTTCGGGCGGGAGCTTCTGGTGACGGTGATGCGGCACGTGAGCGAGTCGCAGGGGCGCGCGTTCGCGGCGACCTGGGCGGGGAAGGTGAAGATGTTTCTGCAGAGTTTCGCGGCGGGGACGGCGCTGATTTATACGGGACATTACCAGGGGGTGGATTGGGCGACACGGCTTCGGGATACCAGCGTGTGGGCGGCGGCGTTATTCACGGTGATTACGATCCTGCTGTATTTTCCGCGAATGCGGCAAATCCGGTGGGGGGGGAAATCGGAAACGACTCAGGGGTAAACGAATTCGAAGATTTCTTTCTGATCGGGGAGGGATATCGATTCGGCGATCTCTTCGGAAGAGACCCTGGGAATGTCGTTGATGTAATCAATGTTTTCGCCGCGGAAGGAGGCGACGCGAACGTCGCTGCGGTCGCGGAGGGAAAACGGGGGCTTGAGTTCGGCTTTGTCGATCGGATCACCCAGTTCGTCGAAGGCGATGAGGAGTCCGGGATTGAAGGGATCGAGCGAATCGTGGCGGACGACAACGGCCCATCGTTCATCGGCGAGTTTGATTTTGGCGCCGATGGGGAGAGGCTGAATGATGGAGGCGAAGACTTTCATGACGACGGGATCGTAGAAGCAGCGGTAGTTTCCGTACATCATTTCGTAGAGGGCGAGGACGGGGCTTTTGGCTTTCTGGAAGACTTTCTCGTTCGTGGCGGCGGCGTAGGCGTCGGCGACGCGAAGAATGCGGGCGAAGATGCTGATTTTATCGCCGGACAATTTCTGGGGATAGCCGGTGCCGTTGCGATTTTCGTGATGGGTGAGGACGGCGAGTTTGGCCATGGGGTGGATGCCTTCGGGGAGCATGTCGGCGCCGAGGATGGG
>CAZOTP010000440.1:0-2323 GCA_964582655.1 uncultured Pirellulales bacterium
GGGAGGAGGGCCGTTGATGGCAAGCGGGCTGACGAAGTATTCTTTGATCAACGCCAAGCTTCGGGCGCGAATCAGCCTGATCCTTCCGGAGGAGAAATTCACCGAGCTGGCGAACGCCCC
The DNA here is from genome assembly GCA_964582655.1 of uncultured Pirellulales bacterium. Lineage (GTDB taxonomy): Bacteria > Planctomycetota > Phycisphaerae > Sedimentisphaerales > SM23-30 > CAZOTP01. The sequence goes on from CAZOTP010000440.1 coordinate 121, forward strand.
GTCGCTGGACGCGGCGTTTATGGCCCTGCGGGGGACGGCCTTCGCGGACCTGGAGGAGAAATATTCGCTGACGGGGGACTTGAAGCAGGCGGAGCTGAGCCTTCTGGAGCACGAGATCGATTTGTACCGGGAGATCCAGCGATTTTTGCATCCCAATTCGGTACCGGTGGCGGAGGCCCTGCTGAGCCGGTTCGAAATCGACAATTTGAAAAACGTGATCCGGCTCTATTTCGACCGGACGATCCGGGGGCGATCCATCGAAAGCGGCATACACTATGTTCTGTACCGGCCGATTCTCCATGCGATTCCGGTCGATCTTCTGCTGCAGGCGGAGAGTTTCGACGCCATCGCGGGTCTGTGCGCGAAGACGCCATACGGGGAGATCATCCGGGCGTACAGCCAGAAGGTGGAGTCGGAGGGATCGCTGTTCTGGATGGAGGTCGGATTCGATCAGTATTATTACCGGCATCTGCTGGAGGCGATCGGGGGGTTGAGCCGGGAGGACCGGTCGATCGCGATGCGGCTGGTTGGGGTGGAGATCGACCTGGAGAATATCGGGCGGATTCTTCGGTTCAAGACGTGGTACGATCTGTCGCTGGAGGCGGCGCTTCCGGCGATGATTCCGGGAGGCGGTCACCTGACCCGCCCGCTGATGGAGGAGCTGCACAAGGGGCAGAACGCGACAGAGGCGCTTCAGGAATTCGCCAAGGCGAGCTATCCGAATCTGAGCCTGCTGTTCCGTTCGCCGTCCACGGACAGCCCGTCGGGGCTATTGCTGATCAACCGGTTTCTGGAAGAAATCAAAAAACAGGAGGTGCAGCGGATTTTGACGGGGTATCCGTTTACCATCGGCATTCTTCTGGCGTATTTTATATTGAAGGGCGAGGAACTGGGGAATATCCGCAAGCTGCTGAACGCCAAGCAGTACGGCAGGAAACCGGAGCGAATCGAGAATTCCGTCTGATGTACACGACCGAGATGATACAACTTTTTGCCGTGGTGCCGGGGAAATATCGCGAACGCGTGACGGAAGCGATGCTGCGCGAGGGGGTGATGCAGTTTGTGCGGATCTCGGAGCTGGGGGCGCGGGAGCGGGAGCCGCGGGGCGCGGAGGCGGCCGGGGCTTCGGTGGAGAAGATCCTGGAATTGCGCAAGCGGATTGAGGGGATGCTGCACGCGGCGGAGATAATCCCGACGATGCCGGAGGAAGCGGATTTGAGCCATCGGGCAACGGTCGATCTGGAGGGGGAGAACCAGCGAATAGACGCCATCGAGAGCGAGCGGGAAGGCATTCGGGAGCGGCAGCGGGCGATTCAGCAGGAGATTCTGAAGCTGGAGGACATCCGCCGGCAGATGGAGCTGTACGGGCTGAGCCTGTCGGATGTGACGCCTCCGGGAGCGCAGTCGCTGCTGACGATGGAAGTGGGAAAGCTATCGGTTTCGAATGCCCGTACGCTGGAGGCCCGGCTGAAGAATCTGCCCGCGCTGAAAATCATGATCGGGCAGGATGCGGAGGAGGCGTATCATGTTCTGGTTTACATGAAGCGGGACCGGGACGCGATCGGGCGGATTCTGAGCGAGGCGGGCTGGTCGCCCGTTGCGTTTTCCCAGGAGCAGCTGGCGGTCCAGAAGGATTTGTTCGCGGAGATGACGGTGAAGATCGAGTCGCTGCAGGAGGAGCAGCGTCGGCTGCAGAAGCAGGGCAACGAAATGGTGAAGCGGGAGGGGGACCGGCTGAAAAAGGTGTGGGTGCAGCTTCGGGTGGCGGAGCTGTGCGGGAAGATTCAGCAGTATTTTCAGAGCTCCACGCGGACGGTGCTTTTCGCGGGCTGGCTGCCGGCTTCGAAGCGGGAGGCGCTGACGCGGGGGATTATGGAGGCGTGCGAGGGGACGGGATACCTGGAATGGCACAAACCGTGGGACGCCGAGATGATCGGGGAGGAGATTCCCGTGCAGTTCAACAATCCCCAGGCGCTGGCGCCGTTTCAGATGCTGGTCAGCAATTTCGGGATTCCCCAATACGGGACGATCGACCCGACGCCGTTCGTGATGCCGATTTATCTGTGCATGTTCGGATTGATGTTCGCGGACGCGGGGCAGGGGGCGGCGCTGCTGCTGCTGGGGCTTGCAGGCGGGCATCGGCTGAAAGGCAGGGAGTCGAAGCAGGGATTGCGGAATCTGCTGTGGCTGATCGCGTGGTGCG
>CAZOTP010000441.1:0-2320 GCA_964582655.1 uncultured Pirellulales bacterium
TCCCATCGTTATTCATAATGATCCGCCGCGTGCGAAACTTCGCTTTCTCCCGCTCTGCACGAAGGATCATTAAAGCTTGAGAATCATCCGGGACGTTCTTTTTTGCAGCGGGGAGGTTATTTCCTGAATGTTTTATACAGCCGGCGGAAATTATAACAAACACAATCAGCCACAAAACACCCAAAAGCCATTTCCTTGACATAAGCTTTTCCTTCTCCTTGAGAAGTATTTTGTACATCCATACCGGTGTTATCAGCGAATCAGTTCATCCTGCATCCTATCTGCCCCAGGTTTTATCAGGAAGAAGGTTCTTACGCCGCCTGGATCGGCAAACTCCGTCAGAATCAGGTTTAAATTGGTTTTGGCCGTTTTTTCGACCAGGTCGAGGCTGCGGTTCTGTATAGAGCCGGGCCGCCATCCCTCGACGATGCCGGCGTGATAGACAACCCCGTCTATGATTTTCGACTCCGCAACCTTCAGGGTATCCGGATTAATGACAATCCGGTGGTAAAGCTGGGGGGAAATATTTTTCAAATCGGGATTGTGATCCGGATTCAGACAATACACAACCGGGCCCCGCAGAATGGCACAGGTTCCGCTTTGCCATTTTCGCCCTTCCACGATTCGCCAGCGAACAGGGAATTTTATTCGAATGGCATCCCCGCTTTTCCAGATTCGATTCATCTCGTAAAAATCTCCGCCGCGCACGGAACAGGCGGGATTTTCGTTAATGGTGATCATGACATCCGTATCGGAGCACCAGCCCGGCATGCGCAATCGGATGGGGAATTTTGATTTTTTTACCGAATCGATATAAATCCGGACATCGTCGCCATGCGGATAATCTGAAATTTGACGCAGGGTTACAATATTTCCGTCTGAAAGGGATATACGACCCTGCGAAGAGACATATTGATTTACGATAAGCCCGGGTTCGCCATTGGCGGAATAATAAATCATTGCGGAAATCTCCGGCATGATGCGCCGGAGATTATTGGGACAGCAATAATAATCAAATTTATAATAGTCTCGCGGCCCCTCCGCCGGGGTGTGATACCGGAGCCTGCGGCAATCGGGAGACTGCGCTGCGATCAGGGCATTGTACAGGATTCTTTCGGCAATGTCGCCGTATATGGCTTTGGGCTGAATCAGGAATCGGTGGTGCAGAAGCCGGAGCAGGTAGGCGATCGCACAGCTTTCGGCAAAATTGCCGCAACATTCCTGCGTATTGTGCCACAGTTCATTCTGCGATATGCCGCCGGTGACCAACATACCGTCGGAGTGCGTGAGAAAATCGATGATTTCATCCGTGGCTTTCAGCAGGTTAAGATCGCCGGAGATTTGATATAGATACAGTTGCTCAAGGCAGTGGGACAAATGGGTATAGGAGTGATTTGGCTGTGAAATATCGCGGTTCTCAAGATCGGGATTCCATTGCGGAACAGCCAGAGTTTGGTTTACAAAATCGATATATTTCCGCTCCCCTGTGGCTTCGTACAATCGCAGGATAGCGGTCGGAAAGCCGATAAATTCAGTTTTATACCATGCCGCCTCTGGACAGGCCCTCGCAGGCCAGTTTTTCATTAAAAAATCGGCTGCCTTGGCGGCGGTTTTTAATGAGTTTTCCTTTTTAAACGCCAGGTAATCGCTTGCAAATCCTTGAATGATATAAGACAGTTCATGGGTGCTCCATTTCGAGCAGATCCGTTCAGGTATGGGTACAGAGAAATAACCGATATAGCCATCCTCGTCCTGGCTGTCCGTTAAGGTCTGCAGGATGTGGTTTTTTAACACCCTCACTTCCGGCGCATTGGGGATGTATTGTTCGTATAGAACAAGTGCATCGATGAGTTTGCCGATGCCGACATAGTTGCGGGCCTCCTGTTTGCCAGTGACAAACGGCAAAAGAAAATCTTTTTCAATATCCACTTTCAAGATATTTTGTCGGAGCATCCCGTCGATCCGGCGACCGATTTCACCTTCCACCCGAATATCTCCCAAATCAACAGCAGACAGATCTGAGGAAGCGGATATCGTATCCTGAAAAGTAAGGAGAACGGAAATCATCAGGAAAAGAACAGAAAATTTCTGACGTTTTAAAAATATTTTTATCATTATATCCACTTACATTTCTGGTTTTTTTGCTCTTACTGTTGCTTGGCATTCTGCACGTAGTTTCCCCCGTTCCGCACCCATAATTCCGGCAGGTTCCATGTTATTGATTTATTGATGATGATGCTTTGATCCACCCGCTCCAAGGTTTCCAATATCTTCGGATCGCCGATTTCCCGGAACAGCACATCCCGCGGATCGAAGCGAT
>CAZOTP010000442.1:0-2077 GCA_964582655.1 uncultured Pirellulales bacterium
TACAAACTCGTCCACCACACCGCCTCCGGCCGCTCCGCCTACACCTTCTGCATGTGCCCCGGAGGCCAGGTCATCGCCTGCTCCTCCGAACCCGGCGCCGTCGTCACCAATGGCATGAGCTTCTACTCCCGAAACCGCCCCGGCGCCAACAGCGCCCTCCTCGCCGAAGTCAGCCCGCGCGATTTCGAATCCGATAGCCCCCTCGCCGGCATCGACTTTCAAAGAAAATGGGAGCAGAAAGCCTTTCAACTCGCAGGCCAAAACTATTTCGCCCCCGTCCAGCTCGCCCGCGACTTCCTCGCAGGCCGCCCCTCCCGCGCGCCGGGCCGCGTCCTCCCCTCCTACACCCCAGGCACAACCTTCTGCGACCTCGCCGAATGCCTCCCCGCCTTCGTCATCGACGCCCTCCGCGAAGCGATCCCGCAGATGGACAAAAAACTCAAGGGGTTCGCCCTCCCCGATGCCGTGCTCACCGCCGTGGAATCTCGTAGCTCCTCGCCCCTGCGCATCCTCCGCGATGAATCTTTCCAGTCCCCCGCGCTCCCCGGCCTCTACCCCGCCGGTGAAGGCGCAGGCTACGCAGGCGGAATCATCTCCTCCGCCGTCGATGGCCTCAAAGTCGCCGAAGCCATCTGGTCCCGCGCCCCCGGCCCCCGTCCCCCACCGCCGCGCGGGGGCATGTTAGGCGGTCTGCGTCGATGGCCTCAAAGTCGCCGAAGCCATCTGGTCCCGCTCCCCCTGACCCCGTGTCCCTCCATGGCTAAACTCTTCTCTTCTTTTCATGTTTTCCGTGGCTAAAACTCTTTCTTGTGTTGTAATGTTTTTCTGGCGTTCCGTCTATCCGAGTTTTTCATACCGGATCGCCGCCCGCCAGATCCCGTTTATCCGCTCCGCCGGAAGCACCATCGGCGGATACTTCTGATTCCGCGGCTGCAATCGCACGTTCGAATTCTCGAAAAACACCTGCTTGAACGTCGTCTCGTGAGGCTCCGTCATCCGCACAAAGCAGTCGTCCCCGTTCCGCACCTCCAGTTGAGGCGAGAACACGATAATGTCCCCCTGCCGGTACTTCGGCTCCATCGAATCCCCGACCACCCGCACCGCGAACGCATTCGGATCGTGCAGGTCCGGGCACCGCACGTAATCGTCCGCCGCCCCCGGCGGATACTCCAGGTCGTCGAAATCCACCGGATACCCCGCCATCACCTTGTTGATCACCGGCACCATCTTCCCCGCCGTATCCACCCGGTCATAGCTGCTGTCCCCGTTTTGCAGAAGCTGATTGTACGGATCGTTGTGCAGCGCCTCCGCCAGCGTTGCCTTCCCGCTCAGCACCCGCTGAATCAGTGCCCGCCACTGGTCGTTCTCCGCACGGCTCGTCTCGAACGCCTTACGCACATCCGCAGGCAGCTTCTCCATGTGCGCAATGTGCATCAGCATCCCCGGCTCGAACTCCAGCAGCTTCTCCAGCTTTACCAGCAGCTCGTCCGCAGGCGGATTCTTCACCCGACCCGTCTCGATCGTCGATAAATAGGGCTTGCTGTACCCCGTCCGGTGGCTCACCTCATCCAGCGTCAACCCCATCTGCTCCCGCTTCTGCCGTAAAATCTGTCCCAGCGACATGGCAATCTCCTGTTATCATGCTTCATTCCACGTTATGTTTCGCAATCCAATTCATTTCCAATACTTCCATTCCCGCTCCACCCGCACCGAACCGCCACCACCGGCATTCTTCTCTTCAACTAGGCAACTTCTTCTCTGTGCCCCTCTGTGGCCTCCGTGGTTCAACTTCTTCTACAGCATAAACCGCCGAATCCCCTCCTTCAAAAACCGCACATTAAAATTCAGAAGCAGCCCCACCTTTGCCCCCGACAGTTTCATATACGTCAAAATCTGCGCTTCATGAATGGGCAGCAAACTTTCCGCCGCCTTTAGTTCCAGCACCAGCCGATCCTCTACCATCACATCCACACGGTATCCGCACTCCAGCCGCATCCCCTTATACAGAATAGTCAGTTCCTTCTGCACCGCATGTGAAATCCCCGCCGCCGTCAGCTCATACGACAAACACCGCTCA
>CAZOTP010000442.1:2087-2312 GCA_964582655.1 uncultured Pirellulales bacterium
CCCCCGCACCACACCCGCCCCCGGCTGAGTTTCCGCCCCCAGTCGAGCCGTACCCCCTCCCGATCCCGACCCCAATCCCATTCCTGCCGAAAGAAGGCATACAGCAATCCGGCGGGCAAGTCTAATTTGCATTGGCGGCGGCTCCGGCGGCTCATTCCCCCCGACGGTTCTAATACTACAACGCTACAAGAGTTACCAGTGACATTTAACAATGTTTTTCAAATT
>CAZOTP010000443.1:0-2305 GCA_964582655.1 uncultured Pirellulales bacterium
GGGCTGGGATTTATGGAACACAATTGTTTTCGTCGGAATATTCTGTATTTTTCTTCGCCTCAAAAGGTATTCGACTTGAAATTGTGGAACGAAAAGACCGTATCGCAGTCGGATTATAATGTTCTTTGGAACCATAGGGGCAGTGAGTACGAATTTGCATGGGGCCATAAAGATAAAACTGTATCCCCCATTGCGTCATTCGAAACATGGCGGGCGCTGGGATATGATGCGCATTCGGCGATATGCGATCCCCTGTTTGTTTCACCGGAGCAGGACGATTATCGACTGAAACCGAAGTCTCCGGCGTGGAAGCTGGGATTTCAACCGATTCCCTGCGAGCGGATTGGGATACAAGCTCCTTAACGGCACCGTTCCGCGGGGAGAACCAGCCCGTAAATATGCTTGTTTTATCAAAATCGGGTCTTACTAATCGCTGTAATTTCTGCTTTCGAATGTGAAATTAAAAGATTTCGGGGACGAAGGTCTGGTGGTGGATGGGAGGGCGGCGGTAGCCTTTGTCGGCCTGTCGGGGCGGGAGTTTGAGGGGTTTGGGGATGACATCCTTGTAGGGGATCATTCGGAGGAGGTGGTGGATGCAGTTGAGCCGGGCGCGTTTTTTGCTGTCGGCGTTCACGACGAACCATGGGGATTTGGGGATGTCGGTATGGGCGAACATTTCATCCTTGGCGCGGGAATACTCGACCCACCGCTTTCGGGATTCGAGGTCCATGGGGCTGAGCTTCCATTGTTTGGTGGGGTCCTTGAGGCGGCTCTGGAAGCGGCGTTCCTGCTCGTCGTCGCTGACGGAAAACCAGTATTTGATGAGGATGATGCCGGAGCGGATGAGCATGCGTTCGAACTCGGGGCAGGCGCGGAGGAATTCGCGGTATTCCCCGTCGGTGCAGAAGCCCATGACGCGTTCGACGCCTGCGCGGTTGTACCAGGAGCGGTCGAAGAGGACCATTTCGCCGGCGGCGGGGAGCTGGGTGACGTATCGCTGAAAGTACCACTGGGTTTTTTCGCGTTCGGTGGGGGTTCCCAGGGCGACAACGCGGGCGACGCGGGGATTGAGGGACTGGGTGATCCGCTTGATGACGCCCCCCTTTCCGGCGGCGTCTCGGCCTTCGAAGAGGACGACGACTTTCAGGCCCTTGTGCTTGATCCATTCCTGGAGCTTGACCAGCTCGATCTGGAGGCGGGAAAGCTCTTTTTCGTAGGTTTCCTTATTCAGCTCTTTGGGGGAAGGCGGGGCGTTTTTGCCGGACGGGGGGGCGGATGTCCGGGATTTGGCGGACGAGCGTTTTGGTTTGGCCATGATCGTTCCTTTGAAAAAAAAGGTTGCCGCAGGATGGACGGCAACGATTTTCGCATCCGTATGTAGAATGTGGAAATACGGCGCCGGTGTCAAAACAATTTTTCCATAGAAGATTTTATTCCAAGGGAGGAAGCGGAGCCGGCAACTGCGGGTGGAAGTTGTTTTTGGCGGGAACCGGAGGGGCGAGCAGACAGGGAAGTCGCCTCAGCCACGAATGGGCGCGAATATGCACTAATGGGATTACTGTATTTTGACAGGATCGGCGGGATTAGCAGGATAGCAGGGAAAATGTGCGGGCGGAGAGTTTTGGGATGTGCGTAAAGCCTCGAATGGAAGGAAGATATGTCGTTTTTTTCTGATGCGGAAAAGATTGACAAATTGGGGGAAATTTGGGATAATGGTTTTACCCCTGGGCGGTTTGGGTTTGTCCCGGGGGTGAAACGGAAATATTCTTTGGATTTTCGCGGCTGCATACGGATGGAGATGATATGCATTTTTTGTATTGCGGTTTGTAGAGAAGATTTTTAACACAAGGACACCGAGAACCACGAAGATAAGAGAAGAAAGATTTTGGGTGTTGTAATGAGAAGAAAGGCATAGGAGAAATTGCGGCGGAGAAATTCGATGAGGCAAACAGGTCAAGGAGTGGGCAGAATATCTGAAAGAAAAGAATTTTTAACACGAAGCGGCACGAAGAACCACGAAGGTAAGAAAAGAAGGTGTGTATGGCATTTGATGCGTTGTCCAACCGAGTCATTGGATGTGCGATTGAGGTTCATAAGAAGCTGGGGCCGGGGCTGCTGGAGTCGGTGTATGAGCGATGTCTGTCCTATGAATTAACCGCAGGCGGGCTGCGTCATGAAACCCAGAAAGAATTGCCCATTGATTATAAAGGGGTTCTTCTGGAGGCGGGATACCGGGTGGATGTGATGGTGGAAAACGAGCTGATTGCGGAGTTGAAGAGCGTGGAAACGCTGCACCCGATTTATG
>CAZOTP010000444.1:0-2303 GCA_964582655.1 uncultured Pirellulales bacterium
CGGCAATCATCAGGAAGTGTTGAACATTCCCGACCGGATGGAAAATTATCCGGCGGAGGGGGTTTTTGTCTGCCCGTACTATACGGCGGAATATCGCGACGTTCTTGGACGGTTGGTGAAAAAGGGGTTCCCGCTGGGGGGGATCAGGCCGATGCCGGACCTTCCTATCAATACGGTGGTGTCGAACGATGCCCTGGAGGCGTACCAGGCGACCCATTACCTGATCGAAAAGTACCGCCGGCCGGTGTATTACCTGTGTGAACCGGCGGAAGGGGAACTGGCGGTGGACCGACACACGGGGTACGACAATGCGATGATCGACGCGGGATTTGAGAACGTATTGGAATCCTGTACCTGCCGGATGGCGGTATCGGACTCGGACGCCTACTATTGGGATGCTCGAAACAAGTGGGTCCCCGGGTATCAGGCAGGAAAAATCCTTCTGGAACAGATCGAGTATCCCGCGAGTGTCTACTGCGTGAACGATTGGGCGGCCAAGGGAATTTACGAGGCGGCAAAAGAGCGGAATCTCCAGATCGGAAAGGATTTGATGGTGGTGGGATCGGACGATCTGCCGTTTGCAAGTTTACTTAAGCCGGGACTGACGAGCGTCCGGCCCGATGTGGAGCGAATCGGATTTGAGGCGGCGAGACTGCTGCAGCATCTGATTACGGGACCGGCGCAGCCGCCGGTTCATATCCGGCTGCCGGTGGAATTGATCGTACGGGAATCGGCGTGAAGAATTGATGATTGCTGATTTATGATTTCTGATTTAAGAAGGAGACGATGCGTATGAAACCTTACAGAACGGCGAAGCTCTTCAATCATAAATCCGCAATCAAAAATCAGAAATCAACTGGTTTTACCCTGATCGAGCTTCTGGTCGTCGTGGCCATTATTGCTGTCTTGATCGCGATGCTCTTACCCGCGGTCAACCAGGCGAGAGAGCAGGGGAGAACCATTGCATGCGCGTCGACTTTACGCCAATGGGGTATCTATTTCAGCATGTATGTTACGGATTCCAACGGAAACCTCCCTCTGGGCGATCCCGCGAACGGATTGCCGGGATCTCAGTGGTATTACCATCCGCTGACGTACGCCGTAGCCGGTTCGCGGATTGATTTTGGAAATCCTGCGTACGGGCCGTGGGGAGAATTCAAAGGTCCGCATGGAAATACGTGGTATTCGTGCCGGCAGGAAGGGTTCAAATTGTACGATTGTCCGACGGTCAATCAACAACTCAGAAGTCGACCTGCATATGTGGAAGATGTCTGGCCGGATTACAAATTTAATGGCTGGTATGGTTTGAATGAAGTCGGAGTCAATTTGTGGAAACTTGGCCAACCTTCCGAATCGTTGGTCCTGGCGGACCGGGACGGTAGAAATTGGCAGGTTTGCTCGAATTTTTTCTCTCTTACTCCCTGGGATGCTCCGACGCCTTCGAAGCGGCATGCCGGAAAATCGAACGTGCTGTGGGCGGATTTCCACGTCACGGCACGAGATGCGGAAGAACTGGCCAACAATGTGTACTTGTGGGATTGTGAATAGGAACATCTATGAACGCATCGGGTTGTCTTGTATTTTTTTTAACCGCGATTTCTCTGTTCGGGCAAGCGGTTGATCTGGAAAAATTTGACCGGGCTCAATCGGGGTATGGTTTTACCAATGGTCCGGAATTTCCCGGGGCGAGTGGGACGGCTTCATGGACCGAAGAAGGTCGTTTAAAAATTGATTACGACTTTGGTAAAGGGGGAAATTACGTCGGTTGGTGTTATGAGGATTTTCTTCCCAGCCGGATTCAGGAAGTGGGATTTCGGATGCTGGCGGATCGGCCGATGACGATCACGCTTCGTCTGGCCGACGCCACGGGACAGTGGCACCAATTTCAGAAGCAGGTGGAAATAAGCGGAAGCTGGCAGCAATTGAATTATCCCCTGCCGGAGAAGTCCAAACTTCATTGGGACGGGAAAAATGACGGGAAGATATACTCGCCGGTCCGGAGTTTATTGATCGGGATCGAAAAGCCCGAACCGGGTGCGAAAGATGATCTGCAGGTGACCAGCGGATTGTCCGAGTCGGAAATCCGGGAGGCCCGAACCGACTATTATTGGAAAAACGCTACCATCGGTTTTGAAACGACGGTGCCGGGAAATTTGTTTTATCCTTCGGATAAGGTGACGGCCAAGGTGCGTGTCCCTGCTCCGCCTGAAGACGGGGAAATTACCCTGACGGGAAAAGTGGTGGATGTCCAAAGAAATCCGGTGGCCCAGATTTCACCGATTAAGTTATCCGCCGAGAAAACC
>CAZOTP010000445.1:0-2295 GCA_964582655.1 uncultured Pirellulales bacterium
CCAGTCCCAGGGCTTGGGCGACTTCCCAGTTGGTGTCCCATATCTGCCGAAGAATTTTCGCGTAGGTTTGCAGTTCCGGCGTCATCCGTCCCCGGGCCTCTGCCTGGAGTTCTTGTCCCTGTGGCGTTACAGCGCGGCCGATGGTCAGATAAATATCCGCCAGTTCACGATCCGAAAGCCGCTCCAGCTCCTGTCGAAACTCTGCGAACGTCATATCCGCCATGTCCGCGATGGTGTTGGTGTCCCAGACCAGCGCCCCCGCCTCCGGCCGGTGGGTAAACTCCACGATGGCGGCGGACAGGTCTTTCCCGAATCTCCATTCCACCAGCTTGGCCGGCTCGATCTGCCATCTTTGCAGCAATAGTTTCTGGACTTTGGCTACCATCCGCCCCGCCTTGCCCCAGAACCCCGCCTTGGACTGAATTTCCTTTTCCTTTTGGAGGATCCGTGCCAGTTCATTCAGTGTCTTTTTGTGGCGTTCCTTGGCCTCCAGTTCGGCGGGCGATTTTTCGGCGGCAAAGGCCAGAAGCTTTTTCCGCAGTTCGTGTTTCGTGGCATCCGGCAGTATTTCCATCCCCAGCCATTCGGCCAGTTGTTGCATGTCCGACATGGTTCGTTGGCTCAATGGAATGGTGTTCTTGTCTATAAGACTAATCGGGTCCCCGTAATGGTTTTGGTGGATTTCTTTGTATTCATCGTAGGTGATGACCTTCTGCATGATGGCGACGAGCACACTGTTCAAATGTTTCGCCCGCAGCAACTCCTTATCTTTCGCATCATTCTCCTGGAGATAGTTTTCAAAACTGACTTTCGAAAGATCCTTCGGCATTGTCTCTCTGATTTTCGCACCCCGCCGCTGCAACTCCTTTTGCGCTCCTTCCACCCCGTGTTCCGCCTGTTTTTTCAATTGGTCCGCCGGCATCCGTTCCCAGACGGTCTCTTCCCCTTCATCCATCTCTTTTGCCAGTTCCGTCATTTCGCGGTCGATCCGGTCCATCTCCTCCGCCGAGAGTCCCCCGCGTCGTTTCCGCTCCTGTAACTCCATGAACCGCTGATTCTTAGGGTTCTTTCGGACCTGGTAATGGGTTTTCCCGCCTTGCGGGGGAATATTCTCATCTTCCCCCTTGCTTTCGGCCGATTTATCTTGTATAGTATGAATAGGCCCCGCTCCCTCGATTAGGCGGCTACCAGAGCCTGATTGAGCGTAGGGCGGTAGGTTGTTAGATTCCTCCGTGCCAACGGGGCCTTTTGTGTTCAAATCCTTCCATCCCGTCAGTAGCCAGGTTTGTTTTTCCCCGAATCGATGGAGAGCCAGTACGGCTGTGTGTCCACGATAAAACAAATTGACCCTTTGCCCGTTTGCAGGCCCATAAATATCCCCTATTTTCCCCCTTGCAATGACCTGCACCATAAGCCGTGCGATTTTCTCCCCATCCTGTTTTTGCAGATTTCGTGCTGCAATGATGTGGGATACTCCCCCGCCATCGTGATATTGCTTGTTTGGCGTACCCGGATTCCCCCATATAAACGCAATTTCCCCCAGTTCCGGACGCTCCATGGCGGAAAGCCGGTCTGTATGATTTTTGATTACCTCCTCCATCGCCTGGGTCCCGCGAGAAATATTTTCCTGAATCTTTTTCGGATCGTTCTTATCTTCCCGTCGGATCTGGTACTTTGGCCCGCCCTGGGGCGGATTTTTGCTGATTTTCCCCTTGCCTTCGGCCGATGGGGATGGTATAGTATTAATAGTTCCGCCTTGCGGCGGGGGAGTTGGTCGTCCCGCCGGTCCTTCGGGATTACTGGAAACGTCAATCGTCCTTCCAGTGGAAGACGGATTTTCTTTTTCATACGCCGTTAACAACCATCTTTTTTCTTTCCCAAGCCAGTCTAAACGTACAACACCTTCATGGGTTTTTGATTCAAGAATGGCAGAGTTTTGATTAAATTCTCGGACTGGCATAGAAGATATAATCTGCTGCAAATTTTCAATAACTTCCGGATGCCACTTTACAAGTTTTGCTAGTCCATATCCTTTTCTTGGATTTTTCGTATCTGCATTTCCCCAAACAAGATCGATGTCTCCTATTTGAGGATGCTGCAAAGCCGCTATGGCTTCCCCGGTTTGTGCTTCCTCTAATGCCTCGATGGCAGCCTGGGCTTTGTGTTTAAATTCCGTAAAGACCGGCCCGTGCTCTCCCATCTGGGCTTTTTTCCCGGAAGGTTCAAAGAATTCTTCACCTCGTCGAATCTGGTACTTTGGCCCGCCCTGGGGCGGATTTTTGCTAATTTCCCCCT
>CAZOTP010000446.1:0-2293 GCA_964582655.1 uncultured Pirellulales bacterium
CGTCGGCTTGTTTTTTATCACAGGCATCTTCCTAAAAATGGCTAAACCACACAAGAATGACAGAGCTTAGCAGAAAACCAGTGCCGATGATCATTTTTCGCAGAGCTTGAGGCGGGGCGTTTTTCCATTCGTTGGTCGCGACTCCCCAAAGATTTCCGACAATAACCGTCACCGACATGAGGATAAGCCAGCCGACGGTGGTTCCAAGTTTTCCCAGTTGGGTCGCTCCGATCCCGTAGAAGATAATACAGGCGAACCATAGGGTTCCCATAAGGGAGGCGCGGAGCCAATGGCCCGTGACAGCAGGGAGGAGGAATTTATTCCAGGAATTTCGACGACAGAGACATATGGAACAGTAGAGCAAGTTCGGGATAAAACCGCCGGAAAGAGCGACAAGCCATACAGCAAGGCTGACGGTAAAAGATGAAGCGTGATTTCCTAGCAATTCACGAGCGGAATCGGCAATCGGGGCGCCAAAATCAAAGGCGAGGTTGAGCATCGAGCTTAGAATTCCGGAAATGATGCAGATAAGAAGCCCCACGCTGAAAGATCGTTGGGGAGTGATTGAATCGGCGGAGTTCAAGATGCGGAGTTGACCGGCCTGCCCGCAGAAAAAAACACCGACAATGGTGACAACCATTGCTGCCAGGATAAGAAGACCGGACGGTTGAATCAAAAGATGCGGTTGATGGACGACCAGAGGAACAAGGGCGCCGGTGACAGCGATAATGCCGATAATCACGGTATAACCAATGGAAAACCCAACCCAATAGAGACCCAGTCCGAACGTGAGAGATCCAATCCCCCAGCCGGCGCCGAATATAAAGGTTTGGCAAAGTATCGCTGGTGATACGGTGCGATAAGCGGAAAATAATTGCGGACAAGCGATCATAACTGTTAGCAGCGGCAGGATAATCATAGAGGAACCAGCATAGATAATCCAGGTGTTTTCCCAAGCCCAAAGCGTATTTCGCTTCATGGGAGCAACAAAACTGCCGTTGAGAACACCGGAAAAGACGACGGCGACGATCCCCCATAGGGTTTGCATAGTTGTTCTCCTGAGGAGTAAAATGCTAAAACCAGTCTTTAAAACAATTTGGACAAATTAATTTTCGAATCTTTATCCGCCGGGGGAAGCGGAGGCATGGAAGAATCGGTGATGGTTTCGGAAAAACTGCCAGCGGTCTTATAAAGGGTGATGATATTTTCAAGAGGCGTGCCGACCTGAATGGCATGCGTGGGGCCCAGGAACAATCCTCCGCGGGGAAAAAGATGGAGTCTCCGCTTGACTTCGTCCTGCACCTGGTTGGGATTTCCCCAGGCAAGGGTGGTCTGAACGCAAACGGTACCGCAGAAACAGAGACGATTTCCAAAGTCCCTTTGGAGCACGGCGACGTCCATATCCGGAGTCGTCGGCTGGACCACGTCATAGACATCCAGACCCAGTTCGATCAGGCGGGGGAGAAACGCCCTGACACAGCCGCACATGTGCATCATGGTACGGGCGCCGTAGCGATGCGCCATGTCAAAATAACGCGCGAATTTTTCAGCAAAAAGCTTTTCGAAGGTTTCCATTCGCAGAATCGGCCCGCGCTGGGTGCCGAGGTCTTCGCCGATATGGACAAAGTCAATGAGCCCCTGGGCGGCCTGAAGAGCCCGTTCATGCATTTCATAATAGAATTGGAAGCGGGCATTCATAATTTCAATATAAACGGGATCTTCGGTGGCGATATCTATGAGGACTTGTTCCGTACCGCGTGCGCGGGCAATACTGTTGATAAAATCCATATCACCGGCGGTGCCGAAACAGACGGCAAAATGATCATGAAGGGTTTCGCACTGATTCTTGATGGTGGAATAGTCAAACCAGTCTGCGGAAGGAAAATGGGAGCGGTCGAGCTGGTCGAGGGTTTCAACGCCGGCAAACGGCATATAACTGGATTCCAGATATTTGCCGCCTTCAAAGCGGGTATAGGAATAGCGTTCACCCCAATAGCCTTCGATACTGCCGTCGGGAAACGTTTTCAATTCCGGTCCGATATAAATCGGCTCTACATAGCGGAAGTCGTCGCCCACGAGACGGAGAACCTGTTCGGGATGGGACAGGCCATAGTGATTCATAATCATCTGATTGATTTCAGGAGTGGCTTCGTGCTTGACGGGAATACGGTCATACCCTTTTCTTTCGAATGCGTTTAGGACCCGTTCACGTGAATTCATATCAGCGCCTCTTACTATCTAGTTCCTGTTGCGGAAAGCGAAAAATTTGAACCGGGGATTCTCGGCACCCTAT
>CAZOTP010000447.1:0-2291 GCA_964582655.1 uncultured Pirellulales bacterium
GGCGAATGTGAATGAATACCTTCTTTTCACGTTTTTGCTGCGGTTCGGGCGTGTGAGCCAGTTCCGGCAGACGAGATGGTACGATGTGGCCCAGCGTTGGTTTCGGGTCAGCCCGTTTACACTGCTGACGGCGGTGAGTTTTCTGCCTCTGCCGGTGGATGTGGTGCGTTGGCTGGCGATCAGCTCGCAGTACCGGCGGGACCGGTACGCGGCGGCGTATTTTCTGGGTCGGTTTCTGCGGTACGGGATTCTGGCGGCGACGGCGACGTGCCTGGAGATGGGCTGGCGGGAAATCGCGATTTTGCAAGGGGTCTTGATCGGGGCGGTGGTTTTGCGGTATATTCCGCGGCTGCTGAACCGGCGGCGAATGGAACCGGCGGCGGAGAGCATACGAACGGAAGGATTATGATAATGAAATCCAGATGTATCTTAGCGGTACTGGCGGTGGGATTTTGCATGACAACGAAGTTGTGGAGCGCCCTCCCTGCCTCCCAAGATTCTTCGACTCCTGCGCCTTCGGAGGTAGCTCCAACTCCACCCGCTGCTTCTGAAACGACTGCAACTCCAGTGCCTGCGGAATCGGCGCCGGCGAAAGAGGCGGAAGTGGATCCGAAGCTGGCAGCGCTGCTGGAGAAGGTGGAGAAGCGGGGGAACGAATTGAAGAGTTTCCAGGCCCGGATGCTGTACACGCAGCAACAGCCGATGGTGGAGACGATGCGGACGCGGAATGGAACGCTGTATTACCTGGTGAAGGATTCGAGCGTGAAGTTTCGGATTCATTTTTCGGATTTGCAGGAGCAAGACCTGGCCGAGGAGAAGAAGGCGCCTGTGGTGAAGTTTGACGAGGATTACGTGTTCGACGGGCTTTGGTTTACCATCCGCAACGCGAGGCTGAAGAGCATCCAGAGGCAGGAGATTTCGAAGACGCCGGCGAAGAAGGAGGAGTTCCGGCTGGGCAAGGGTCCGTTTCCGCTGCCTTTCGCGATCACCAAGGATGACGTGCTGAAGCAGTTCGAAGCGAAGCTGGCCGAGCCGGGGGAGAAGGATCCGAAGGAGACGGATCATCTGGTTTTGATTCCCAAGAAAGACAGCTCGTTCGCGGAGGAATATGTGCAGCTGGAACTGTGGATCGCGCGGGAGAATTCGGTGCCGATGCAGCTTCGGTTCGAGAAGGACAACATGGAAGTGACAACGATCGAGTGGAGCCAGGCGGAGCTGGACAAGGGGGTGGAGGAGAAGCAGTTTTCGCTGCCCAAGCCGGAGGCGGACTGGACGGTGGAGGAGACGCCTCTGGAGGAAGTGACGGCGGACGAGGCGAACGAGAAGACCAACTAAGAGCGAAGAGCATTGTTCTTTGCATCATTGAGCACAAAGAAAAAGCCGCCCGGTTTCGGAAAGGCGGCTTTTTTTGTGCGCCGGCGAGAAAAGGCCGGATTAATCTTCAAAGTTCCACTCGCCTCGCCTGGCACCATCTATGTGAGGAATTTCGTTCATCTGGTAATTGGAATATTTCCCGTTGAGGCTGTTCAGATCGGGGGCGTTGTTTCCTTCGATAGCGAGAAGCGTGAAGAAAATGGTGCTGTTATAGCCGGGGGTATTGGGATGCGTGGTTCCCAAGAGGTCCGGGTCGAACAATTCCTTTTTGGTATTGAAGATGACATGGCCGTCGCCATACATGACATTCTGGCCCTTGGGAACACCGTTGGAGCTGACATGGGGCTGCATGGTCAGGTCGTGAAGCATATCGTACATGTAAGAGAAGGGGCTCATTTTATCCATCGACTTAATGTTGTTTTTGAAATACGTATAGCTGATGCGGACCCAGGAATCTCCCTCGGGCGGTCGTACAGGGATGATCAGTTCGCCGGTGCGGGGATGTTCATAATAGTCGGGGCCATGTTCCTCTTCTCCCACGGGAAAGGCGATGGTGCCGGGGCAGTAGAAGGAATGCCATTCTTCGATGATGCCGGTGTCATAGAGGGCGGCGGCGCTGAAGGGTTTGAGGAGGGTGATGGGGCCTTGATCGGTGCCGATTGAAGAAGCTTTGAAGATGGTTTTATCGTAGATGTTGTAGGTGAAGGCGGGGCAGCCGTGGCTGAAAAAACCCGGGGGGAGCATTCCCTTGGAATCGTTGGTATAGGTGTGGAACCCGGTGCCCATGCTTCGCAAGTGGGAGGAGCAGACGATCCGTCGTGCGGTGCTGCGGGCCTCGTTGAGGGCGGGCAGGAGGATGGAGACCAGCAGGGCGATGATGGAAATGACGACGAGCAGTTCGATGAGGGTAAAGGCGT
>CAZOTP010000448.1:0-2290 GCA_964582655.1 uncultured Pirellulales bacterium
GAGGAAAACTGTTTTTTCTGCTGATGGCGGTAAAACGTCGCGTGTTTGGGACCCATCCGGTGAAAATTCCAGTGTTGACGCGAGTGTACGGATGGCTGTATCGGGCGTTTCGGCCGGAGGGAGCGGTATGCGTGAGGAGCGAGGGGCATCTTTTGTACATACATGCGAAGGATGAAGGCGTGAGCGCACAGCTTTTTTCAAAGGGGATTTACGATCCGGTTGAGATGGAAATTTTTCGACGTGAGATTCGGGAAGGGGATTTTTGCGTGGATGTGGGAGCGAATATCGGGTATTTTTCACTGATGGCGGCGCGGTTGTGCGGCCCCCAAGGCCGGGTGTATGCCTTTGAGCCGGATCGCGACAATTTTTCTCTTTTAAAGAAGAATATCGAGACCAACGGCTATTCGCAGATTACGGCAATGAACCAGGCTGTGGGGAACCGAACGGGCCGGATTCAACTATATTTGTCAGAGAAAAACAAGGGAATGCACCGAATATATCCCTCGCGCTATTGCCAAGGGATCGCAGAAGCGGAGATTATAAAACTGGACGATTATTTTTCCAATGATGCGGAAGAGGTGCATTTTGTGAAGGTGGATACCGAAGGAGCAGAACCGGCGGTGGTGGAGGGGATGCGGAAAGTACTGACGCGGAGCCGACGGGTGAGGCTGCTGACCGAATTTGCGCCGGTATCCATGGCAGAATATGGCGCAGAGGCAGGAGTGTATTTGAAACTGCTGCGAGAGCTTGGCTTTACGATCTATCATGTGGATGAAGAGAGTGGGACACTGAGCCGGGCGAACGAGGATTTGCTGCTGGAGAGGTATTCGCCTGCCACGGAGAAAGTTACGAATTTATTTTGCGTGAAAGGGGATTGAATTCAGGGGGATGAAGCGGGGAGAGTAATGCGCATGCCGGGAGGCAGAGGATCGGGCCGGGAGGCGAGAGAAGGATTGGTTTTTTTCAAAGATGAAATCTGGTTTGCGGATCCCAGTATATTTTTAGCGACAAAAGACCAGGTATCCCCGGATTTGGTAATATAGAAATCCGATCGGGCGGGTTGGGGGCGGAGGGAGCCATCGGCCTGGATAAGGGGCCGGGTGGGCAGGTAGAGAAATTTGTCGGTGAGGAGGTTTTGAAATTCGTTGAAGGCATGGGGATTGAACTGCCGGATCATTTGGGCGTAGTTGGTTTTTCGGTAGTATTTCGAGGCGATTTTGTAGAGCGTGTCGCCGGGCCGGATTTTATGGACGAGACAACCCCAATAGGATTGCGATTCTCGGGATTGTTCCAGATTTTGGCGGTTTGGATCGCCCAAAGGGGTCAGTTCAGGATCCGTGGGTGCTTGCCAGTAATATGGATCCGGCAGAAGAACTGGAAGGGGGCGGCTTGGGATGTCGCGGAGAGATGCTGGTTTTTGAACAGATTGCGGGGAAGATGGAGAGTTCCCGGATTCGTTGACTATGATATCTGAATCCGCGGATGGACAGCCAGACAAAAGAGAGAGGATTCCGACGGCTGTAAGAATCTGGAGGATCAATGTTGATTTTCGATCAGTGGAACGAAACGGCAGGGACACAGAAGTTTCTCCTGAATTTTGGTTCGCATTTTATGGACCAGTATTAAATTCTGATTGAAGGAAGGTCCAATGGGGATAACCATTTTCCCCTCCGGGGCCAATTGTTCGAGAAGGCTTTGGGGTATGGATTCCGGGGCGGCGGCAACGAGGATTCGATCGAATGTTCGGGTTTGGGGCCACCCTTTGGAGCCATCACCTAGGTGAAACTGGATATTTTGAAAACCAAGGCTTTGAAGGGTAATTGTTGCGGCCTGAAGAAGTTCGGGGATGCGTTCGATGGAGTAAACATGCTGGGCAAGCCTGGCCAAAATAGCCGTCTGATAACCGCAACCGGTTCCAATTTCGAGAACGTCAAGGGAAGAATTCAATTCGAGGGATTCGGTCATCAGGGCGACAATATAGGGCTGAGAGATGGTTTGGCCAAATCCAATGGGTACAGGGCCGTCGTCATAGGCCTGGAATCGGTGTTCGGGGGGAATAAATGCCTGGCGGGGAATCTGCCGGAACACCTCAAGGACAGTTGGATCGCTGATGCCTCGACGGCGGATTTGGAATTCGGCCATTTCCAGTCGGAGTTTTTTATCGTGTTCCGTATCCAAAACCATAACCGGGATATTATATCGGAGAGGGATGAAGCGGGATACTACTAATTGGCTTTGTTCTTTACAGAGGAAATCCTTGCATTTCGAGGTGATGGATCCGCAGAAACCA
>CAZOTP010000449.1:0-2271 GCA_964582655.1 uncultured Pirellulales bacterium
TAATCGCCGGTAAATCCCCCCTCATCATCGATCCAGGCCCCGAACCCTATACCAAACGTACCTTTTCCGACAAGCGATATGTGAGCAACATCCTGAACTCCTATGGCCACTCCGTTCCCGTCGTCGCCGGAAAACTCCAGGAAACAGGCCGTCACTCCCGCGCCCGGCTCACCGCCCTTTCCCTCACTCCCGAATCCGACACCGTTCAGTACGACCTGGCTTCCTCCTACGCCGTACCCGATCTCACGACATTGCTCCGCACCTTCATCTATTCCCGGAAACAGACCGGATCCCTCGCCGTCACCGACGAAATCCGCTGCCATTCCCCCCAATCCTATCAATCGGCCCTGATCACCTACAGTTCCTGGAAACTCCTCTCTCCCGACTCCTTCCTGATTTACGACGCCGAACAGGCGATCCGTGTCACCGTCAGCGCCGAGGGAAGCGAGTTCGAAATCCTCTCCGAAATCATCCCGGACAAAACCATCACCGGAAAACAGCCCCTCCGCATCGCCGTAAACCTGAAAGCCCCCGTCTCCCGCGCCAAACTCACTCTTCAGATCACTCCCGATTCACCTCCCGCTCCCTAACCTTTCCTGAGCACAAAAATCTATCGCCCCCCAATCCAAGCCGGAAACTCTTGCATCAAAATAGAATTCCTGGTATGATTTCTGTGCGCAGACCGCGGAAGGCCCCCGCAAACCATGGAGTCAACAGTATGAATCGCATAACTCCATTTATGGTTCTCGCGTTGTATGGTGCAATGCAAGTCATTTCCTCTGCCCAAGCAAAAGACTTCAACGTCTGCGACTTCGGTGCCATCCCCGATAATCAAACGGTCTCTACCGCCGCCATCCAGAAAACCATCGACGCCTGCGCCGAACAGGGAGGCGGAACGGTCGTCTTTTCGAAAGGAACCTATCTCACCGGCGCCGTTTTCCTGAAAGAACGCGTCGATCTGCGTGTGGATGAAGGCGTCACTCTGAAAGCCGTGCCGGACGATGCCGCTTACCCGAACGTCTTCGGTCGCGTTGCCGGAATTGAAACCCATTGGCCCGCCGCCCTGATTAACGCCCGGGATCTCACCGGCGTCAGAATCTATGGCAAAGGCACCATCGACGGCTCCGGAAAAATGTGGTGGGATCGCTTCTGGAAAATGGAGAAGGAATACAGCGAAAAAGACCTTCGCTGGGTCGTGGATTATGACTGCAAAAGACCCCGCCTATTGCTCATTCACAACTGCACCAACGTATCGCTGGAAGGGTTGACCTTGAAAGAACCCGCCTTCTGGACCGTGCACATCTGTTACTGCACCAATGTCCGCATTGACGGCCTTTTCATCCGGGGCAACCGGGGCGAGGAAGGCGGACCCAGCACCGATGGCATCGATATCGATTCCTCCGCCAACGTCCTGATTCAGAATTGCGACATCGACTGCCACGATGACAACATCTGCCTCAAGTCCGGCCGCGACGCCGACGGCCTCCGGGTCAATCGGCCAACATATAATGTCATCATCCGTGACTGCATCGCACGCGCAGGCTATGGCATGCTCTCTTTTGGCAGCGACTCCTCCGGCGGCATTTACCATGTCGAAGCCTACCGCCTCAAAGCCGAAAACACCAGAGCCGGCGTCCGCTTCAAATCCACGCAGGGCCGGGGCGGCATGGTCCGTGATATCGATATCCACGATATCGAAATGAAAAACGCAGGCCGCACCCTGGAACTGAATTACGACTGGTTCCCCCAGTCCAACGCCATCCCCGACGAAGTGCGAAAACAGATTACGGACAAAGGCCGCGATCTTCCCCACCACTGGGGCGTCCTTCTTCAGCCTGTCAGCCAGGAACAAGGCACTCCCCGCATCCGCGACATCTTCATTCGAAATGTAGAATCCGTCGATTCCAAAACCGCGTTTTTTGTCCGCGGCCTCGACCGCGCCAAAGCGGAGCGTTTCCACCTGCAAAACATCCGCATCACCGCCGCAAAAGCCGGCTCCATCCGCAACGCCGCCAACTGGACCTTCGAAAACCTAACCCTCCAAACCCGCGATGGCTCCAAAATCACCCTCGAACAATGCGACCACATGCAGGGCCTGGAATAAAGCCGATTGATGACACGGCTATTTCCGAATCCGCCATTGCGCCGCTGCGGATACCCGATTCCGCGAAAGCTCCGATTCCCCGCTCAGGGTTCCTTGCCTTTCCGGTGGAAATGAACTTACCGCATGCCGGAGAGAAAATGACTCGTTACGGCGGGAACCCAAGTATC
>CAZOTP010000450.1:0-2269 GCA_964582655.1 uncultured Pirellulales bacterium
CTCCAGAATTTACTTTTATAATCAACCGCATAAATTCTTTTTCCATCCAAAACGTTCGGGTTTACCATGATTCACGGGAAATTTCAGACAACATTTACTCATGGCATCCGCGGCAAAGGTTCCGCAATGTCTAAACCAATGATCATAATGCGTTTCGTTCCACACATCTTTTACGCAGTTGAAACAATTTATCATTTGAGGACGCGCTGCACATTTGCATTCTGTTGCGATATAAGAACCTCTTTTAATAACACCCCAGCAGTATATTGTCAATGCAAATTTTGATTTGCCTTTTTTGTCTTTATACGAATCGTTGCCCCAATTCTTTTTACTCGGGACAGACATTGTTTCGCTCCGCGCGATGACAGAAGAGTCCCATCGCTGGCGGCGGCAAGCCGCATTTATAAAGGGGCTTTTGTTTGGGAAGAAAGAATAGAAGATGGATCCCTGCCCCTGTCCCCGCCTTCGCGGGGATGACATACCTGCGCAGGGGTGACATTCCTTCGCAGGGATGACAGAGGGGCGCGGGAATGACAACGGAGGCACGAGTGGGGTGAATCAGGGGAAGGAGAACTGGAAGGCGTAGAGTTTTGCGTTCTGGAGTATGATGCGGAGTTTGACGGTTTTTCCCGCCAGGGGAGTGAGGTCGGATTGATTGCGCCATCGGGCGGTCATGCGGACGGAATTGCCATAGAGAGGTTCGCAGTCCTGCCGGGAAAAGCCGGGGAAGGGCTGGTTTTTTTCATCGAGAATTTCAACAAGGGCGGAGCCGCCTGCGGAGGCGTCGAGGTTCAGGAGGAGCTGCGAGCCTGTGAAGCGGAGGGGTATGGTGGTGAATTCGCCGGGCTGGTTTCCGGCCTCGGCGGCGAGGAAGCCGTCGAGGCGGAGGACGGCGCGGGCGAGAGCGGCTTTGGGTTTTTCGGAGGAGGGATCGAGGAAGCTTTCGTGATCGTAGTTACGGCCGACGTAGTAAATCCAGAGTTCATCGTTCCGGGGGATGGGATTGGGCGATGCCCAGATCAAACGGGAGAAATGGCCGCCCTGTTTTCCCAGGGAGAGGAAGGGTTTTCGTTCGGGTGCGTGTTGGAAGGATTTGCCATCGCGGCTGGCGGCGAGGCGGACATCGATGGTCGCCGGGGCGAGGGATTGGAGATGTTTTTCATCTACATCGGCGTTTATGCTTCTGGATTCGGCGGGGGATCGTGTTTTCCAGTGCCAGAAGGGGTGGGCGAACATGAGATAGGGGCCCTGCGGATCGGGATAGCGGAAGACGCCGCCGCCATAGTAATCGACGGGTGGCTGTTTGGTGGGTGAGGGATAGGAGTTCAAGTCAATCGCGTCGGCTTCGAGGACGATGGAGGGCGAGTCCCAGTCTTTGAGGTTGTCGGATTCGAGGCGTCGGACCTGTCGGTAGTAGCGTTTTTTGGGTTCGGTCTGGTAGGGGACCAGTTCGCGGCCAAAGAGGACGTAGCGGGAGATGGATTCATCCCAGAAGATGATGTTCTGGGTATCGTGGGGATGGACCTCGATTTCGGCGAAGAGTGTCCAGTGGATGCCGTCGGGGGAGCTGTGCATTTGGAAACAGGTTTTGGGTTTGTAGACGCGGGCCTGGGTTTTGTAGCGGTGAAGGGGCGGGGCTTTGGGATCGATCCAGACGGCGGGGCCTCCGACGGTGCCGGGGATAACGATGTTGTTGGCTTTGGAGCCGTTGAGTTCGAAGAGGTTTAGGTCGGGTTTGACGAAATGGATGCCATCTTTCGATTCGGCGTAGCAGATGCAGAGGGCCTGGTTGGGATCGTTTGTATGAAGAGTGTACCAGAGGCGAAAGAGGCCGTTTTCGTACAAGACGGAGGCATAGATGTGGATTTCGGCTTTTGCGGCAATTTCCCAAGGCAGATCGGCGGTGAGGAGGGGTGTCTCATCCTGATACGGGGCGTTCATAGCGAAGCGGATGCCCCGGGAGGATTCGAAGAGGGTGTCGTCGATGAGGAGCTGCTTTCGGGAGGCGATATCCAGGGCGGTCGATTTGATGTCGGCCTGAGCGGATAAAATCTGAGTTATTCCGAAAAGAATGATTAACCAGGATTTTGTGTATTGTGTCATAGTATGCGGCGCCTTTGAGTAACTGAAAAGCCGGCTGGTCCGAAGATGGAAGTTGAGGCCGGGATTGACATCTATATTTTGTTTTGACGGTTCATGCCGTGTAACCCGGCGTACGGTTGTTTTCCAATGGAAAACTCAGGTTTTAGACACGGGGGACATGAATAAG
>CAZOTP010000451.1:0-2267 GCA_964582655.1 uncultured Pirellulales bacterium
CCATTTTGACCGGAAACAGGGAAAAGGTCTTTTCTTTTCTTTCCATTTTGTTATATTTCGACAGCACCACGGTGTTCACAGGAGCAGCAATGAACGCACGCGAACGAATCTTGGCGGCCTATCGATTTGAAGAAATCCGACCGGTTCCCTATACCGTCTGGTACGATCATGAAACCATGCTCAAACTGAACCGATATTACGGCGGGGAAGGCTGGAAGCAAAGGATTCAGGATCATATTCTGCGAATTATGCTGAACTGGGAGCCGAAAGATTTTATCGACGCGAATCATTACAAGGACGTGTTCGGGACCGTATGGCAAACCGGGGATCCGGTGCATGTGGTGCAGCCTGTCCTGAAGGAACCGTCGCTGCAACACTTATCCGTGCGAAGTTTTGTTCCATTTGCACGAAGCTGCGGTTCGCAGGACCTGAAAGGAAGACACTGTATTTTGCCGACGCTGGGGTGGGAGGATACCCGGCAACAGCTTCTGGCGGAACGCGGGGACAAGCTGACCGTGGTTGGATTCGGGTACGGGCTGTTTGAAAGCGGATGGATTATCCGGGGATACGAGGAGTTTTTTACGGACCTTCTCACTGAACCTAATTTTGCTCACGGGCTTCTCGATGTGATGCTGGAACGACAGCTAGAACTGGTGGATGCGCTGCTGGAGCTGCCCTGCGATGCGATTATTTTCGCGGATGATTACGGGGATCAGCGAGGGGTGACGATGGGGCCGCCTTTGTGGAGGGAGTATGTAAAACCCCGGCTGGCGAAGCTGTATCAGCGGGTTCACGACAAGGGGAAAATGACATTTCATCACAGCTGCGGGAGCGTGTTTGACATTATCGGGGATTTGATCGATATCGGGCTGGACGTTTTGCAGAGTTTGCAGCCGGAGGCAATGCCGGTGTATGAGATCAAGAAGCGGTTCGGAAAGAATATACGGCTTTGGGGCGGAGTGGGGACGCAGCATCTGCTGCCTTTTGGGACGCCGAAAGAGATTCGTGACGAAGTGAAACGCATGAAGAAGGAGCTTGGCGCAGGCGGCGGGTATGTGCTCAGTTCCAGCAAGCCCATCATGAAGGAAGTGCCGGTGGAAAACGCCGCTGCATTTCTGGAAGAAGTCATCCAGACTGAAACCCTGTAACAACCGGAGAATGCATGGAAACAATCCTCGATGCGCCAAAATTCGGGACTTTGAACTGGGCGGTGCTGATCGGGTATCTGGTGTTTATTTTTCTGGTGGGTTCGTTCCTGGCGCGTCGGGGGCAGTCCAGCTCGAAGGAGTTTTTCAAATCGAAGGGGATGCACTGGCTGCCGGTGTCGCTGTCGATGCTGGCGAGTTTGTTCAGCGGGATCGCGGTTTTGCGCCCTCCGGCGCGGGCGTTCCGGGATGATTCGGCGCTGCTGATGGTTTCGGTTTCGGTGATTCTGATCACGCCGATCGTGGCGTATATCCTATTGCCTTTTTACCGGAAGCTGGATGTAACGACGGCATACGAATATCTGGAGAAGCGGTTTCACTTGAATATCCGGCTTTTGGCCAGCGCGCTGTTTTTATGCAAGCGGCTGTTCTGGCTGTCGCTGGTGGCGCTGGCACCGTCGCTGGCGATGAGCGTATTCACCGGGCTGCGGGTGGAATACTGCGTGCTGATTATCGGCTTGACGACCACGGTTTACACGGCGCTGGGCGGCATGACGGCGGTAATCTGGGCGGACGCGGTGCAGTTCGTGGTGTTCATGCTGGGTCAGATCCTGATTGTCTCGATTGCGGCATCGCGAATTGACGGCGGGCTTGGAGAGATTTACCGGATGGGGTGGGAGAGCGGGCATGCGTGGATGAGCATGGAGTGGAATTTGTCGAAACCGACGATATGGACGATGCTGATTTTCGGGGTAGTGATGGCCCTGTCGGACATGGGAAGCGACCAGTTGATCGTGCAGCGGATGATGGTTGCCAAGGACATTCGAGCGGCCCGCAAATCCATCTGGCTGAATTCGCTAATGAAAATTCCAGCCATGAGCCTTCTGCTGGGAATCGGGGTGTCGCTGTGGGCGTTTTATCAGGTGTATCCGGAAAAATTAACGCTGTCCCGCGACCATTATGAAAAAATCGTTCCTTTTTTCGTGGTCAGCGAAATTCCGCAGGGGCTTGGGGGGCGGGTTTTCGCGGGAGTGTTCGCGGCGGCGATGTCGAGTTTCGATTCGGGACTGCATTCGCTGGTGACCGTGTTTTCGGTGGACTGGTACCAAAAAGTAATACGGC
>CAZOTP010000452.1:0-2256 GCA_964582655.1 uncultured Pirellulales bacterium
CCCGCACCCGATCACGCCCACTCGTATTGGTTTTCCGCTCATAAAAGTCACCCGTGTGATTCTTGTGAAAGAGAATGTTTCAGATCTGAAAAAAAAGAATCCGCCTCTTGATCCAGCCAGTCGGTCACTTCGAAACAGCGGTTTAGTATATAATCCACCTTCTGTTCCGTCGGCACCTTCCGGCTTCCCCGTAGACGGATTTGCAGCCAACGCGAGCGAATCAGCCAGGGCAGTGCCCGCCATTCCTCGTGTGTCAAAGCGATCTTCTTCTGATACCCCCGCAAAAACTCCTTCGCCCATTCAAAATCGATTTTAAACGCCTGCGTTAGCGAAACGATCTCATCCGGATTCATCCCTTTTATTCGCCGCGAGGCAAAAAACATCAGCCCGTCTCCCACATCCCGCGCCCTCGCCTGGAGGCTCATGTAATCAAAGTCGAAAACCGCCGAAATCCGCGAATCCCTAAACCGGACGTTCCCGGGATGAAAATCCCCGTGAATCACCGCCGCCGGCAGAGTTGCATACCATCCCGAATCCAGCGTTTTCTTCACCTGGTCCAGTTGCCGATTCACTTCGCGGAGCCGCGATTTCTGGTTTTCCTTCTCCGCCAGCCCCTGCGCATCGTCCACATATCGCCGCAGCAGATCCGGATGATCTTCGCGGACAAAGCCCGACTTGCCCGCTGGCTTCGGACACCCAATCGCCCTGTGAAATTCCGCCAGAAATCCCCCTGCGTTGAAAATGGACCGCGTGTCGCTTTGCTGAAATTCCCCGCCTTCCACCCATGACAATACTTCAACTATCCGCCCTCCATGCTCCAGCCATGTGCTGCCGTTCTGACGCGTCTGCAGGCAAGGCACAGGCAGTCCCGCCGCCGCAAGCCGCCGAAGCGTTTCATGATCGAACTGGATTCGCCCTTCCGATGCAAATTCCCACGGCCGGACCCGAATCACAAAACGGCCCCTGGCGGTCTCGATGGCAAATTTCTCCGTCGCCGTCCCTCCCAGCTCCGTAATCCGCTCAATCGACCCCAGGTCGAATGCGCCAGCAATCTGCCGAATCTCATCTTGGCATCGTATATTCATAACCTATTACTATCCATGAAACAAAATCTTGTAATGTTTTTTATCGTACCGCAAATGGTGATAATTTCCCAGCAGGAAATTGCTGTGGAAAATCCATGCATCGGTTTGCCGAATGCTGATTGGAGGAGGATAAAATGGTTACGGATTCGGATGGGGAGACGTTAAGAAACTCTTTCGTGGCACCCTGTTGGAGGGGGTGTTGAATGTGTTACTGACGCCTTGCCTGGTTCACTGGAAGATTGTTAAAAGAAACCCCGGTAGGGCTGTTGGACGAGGCCAGAATGAATCCATCGAATCAACGTGATGAAGTCATATACCGGCAATCCCGTGGCGGTCTGGACGTTATACGAGAAGGGGGGCATATCGCTGCATTCCAGCAGCAGGGCGCCGATTTCGGGGTGTTTTTTCACTGTTTCCAGGGCAAGTCCGACCAGTTCCTTTTCCATCTGTCGCGGATTAAGATGACAAGTGCATTCGAGAATATTCCGGAAGGACGGCAGTGTTTCCGCCCCGGCAATGATCAGCTTGGAAGGCTCGTTGACATTGCACGCGGCGAGCGTTTCTTTGGACATTGCCTGCAGATTGGCACAAATCACACCAACCTTCTGGTCCGGTTTGAGAGACTGCTGAATCATCGGGATCTGCAGGAGACTCGAGAGATACACCTGTGCATCCAGGGCGCGAGCGGCCTCTTTCTGATAATAGCCGAAGTACCCGCATGCCCCAACAATGGCACGCGCCCCATCGCGGATCAGTTCTTTTCCACCTGCAACGATGGAGTCCAGAAGCGACCGGTCATGGCTCATAATCTGCGGAATAGATGTCCCCGGCAGCACCTTAAACCGTACCGGAAAGGGATATGTAGATGCATTGGCGACGTTGCCCGGCAGGAGAGGATACCCCAGATCAAGCACGAGAATGCCCACGGCATGCCCTGCAACAGCTTGTCCTTGGGGAATGGTAAGTTCAACATCGGGATGACCGCAAGGATATGCGATCGGATTAGACGAATTTGTTCTATGCATGGTATTCTCGTGATATAACCTATTAACATTGCTCATCTTACGTCAGTTTGAGGGATTTTATAAGTCCACGGATTATCATGCAACACAATTAATCTATTGGATTTACGATCATTCGACCGGTTTAAAAAAGGCGGTTGAACCATCGG
>CAZOTP010000453.1:0-2239 GCA_964582655.1 uncultured Pirellulales bacterium
GCCCCCCCCCCCCCCCCCCCCGCCCCGCCAGCCCCCCCCGCGCCGCCGCCGGGCCGCGCCGCCCCGGCCGCCCCTCTCCGCTCCCCCCGTGTCCCTTCCTCCGCAAATGCAATCCCTCCTGTCGAATCACCCGCTCATAATGAGGCCCGCACGTCACCTTGATCGGCAGCTCCCCTCCGCACTCCAGCCTGCCAATCGCAATCAGCGTCCGCTCATACTCCTCCGCCGAAAGCATATCCGTCTCCGCCAGAACCTGCCCGCAACCCACCGGCACCAGCATAAACAGATGAATCGCCGCCGCCCCCAGCCGCTTCGCCAGCCGATGCACCTCCTCCAGTTGATGCACATTCCGTTTCGTCAGCGTCATATGAATCTGAAACGGCACTCCCGCCGCCCGAAGATTCCCAATCCCCGCCAGCGTCTTCTCGAACGCCCCTTCGATCTGCCGCAGTCCGTCATGCACCTCCGCCGTTGCCCCGTCCAGGCTGATCGCCGCCCTGGCAACCCCCGCCTCCGCGATCCGCTTCGCCGTCCCCGCGTCAATCAGCGTCCCGTTGCTCGCCAGCGCACAGGGAATCTCTTCCCGCCGGGCGCATCGGATCAGCTCCTGCCAGTCCTCCCGGCAAAGCGGCTCGCCTCCCGAAAACACCAGCACCGGCATCGCCGCCTGGCTTCGCCCCAGCTCCGCCAGCTCCGCAATCAGCCCCATCCCCTCCCGCGTCGTCATGTCACGCTCCGCCGCCTCCTCCGTCTCCACCCGCCGGCAGTGCGCGCACCGCAGATTGCACCGAATTGTCGTCTCCCAGAACAGAAGCCGCAGTGTCGGCGGGGACAAACTCATGATTCCGTCTTCCCCTCGTCCGCCGGTTCCTCGATCACATCGTCCGCCCGCTCCAGAATGCCCCGCACCAGCTTCGCCGCATGCGTCGGTCCGTGTTCATTCGCCTCCGCCGTCACATTCCTGATCACGCAGTGCAGCAGCCGGTTCACCAGCCGCTTCACCATCGGTTCCATCACATGCCGGCACGTCGCCTCCCGCCGTACCCCCACGAAAAACCGCTCCAGCTCCGATTCGCTGATCCGGGCGAACTTTTTTCGCATCTCGCCGATCAGAGGCCCGATATCCTTCGAGCTGAGCCAGTCCATGAATTCCGCCACGTCGTCGTGAATGATCTGCATCGCATGGACAATATCCTCCTCCCGCGCCTTGCGATTCGCCTCCGCCGTACCCGAAAGATCATCCACGCTGTACAGATGCACACCCTCCGCGCCCCGGATCGACGGATCGAAATTCCGAGGCACCCCGATATCGATCAACAGCAGCGGCTCCTTCCCACCCTCGCGCATGATTCGCTCCACGTCCGGCCGTCTCAAAATCGGCTCCGAAACCGCCGCCGATGCAATCACAATCTGCGACTGACGGATCAGCTCCTGCAGCTCGTCCCACCGCCGCGCTTTCGCCCCGTACTGCTCCGCCAGCTCCGCCGCCCGCTCGTACGAACGGTTTACCACCGAAATATCCCGGCACCCCCCATGCTGCAAATGCTGAACCAGCAGCTCTCCCATCTCCCCCGCCCCGATCACCGCCGTGCGAACCTGCCCCAGCTCCGCGAACAGCTCTCCCGCCAGCTCCACCGCCACCCCCGCAATGCTCACCCGTCCCGTCGCGATCCCCGTCTGGCTCCGCACCTTCTTCGCCGTCCGGAACGCGCAGTGAAACAACCGGTTCAGAACCTTCCCCGAGCTGCCCGTCGTGCACGCCGTCCGGTAGCTCTCCTTCACCTGGCTGAGAATCTGATCCTCCCCGATCACCATGCTGTCCAGACCCGACGCCACCGTCAGCAGATGTCTCGCCGCGTGGCCGTCCCGGTACACATACGCCAGATGCTCGAATTCGCTCCGGTCCACGTGATGAAATTCGGAAAAAAACGGAATCAGCGACCGATGGTCAAATCCCGCCGACGCCTCGTACGCGCAGTATATCTCCACCCGGTTGCACGTGGACAGAAACACAAACTCCACCTCCGGATACGCCTTCTGAAGCTGCTGGAGCGCCCGAACCGTCTCCGCCGCGTCAAACGCCAGTTTCTCCCGGATTTCAATCGGCGCGCTGGTGTGATTCAGACCTGCAACCGCGATCATATCCGCCGCTCGTTCTGCCGCCTTGACATGCCCCGGGGACCGTGGTGCGGGGCCCGGGGCTGGCCGGCGGGGGGGGGGGGGGGGTGGAGTGTCGTGG
>CAZOTP010000454.1:0-2236 GCA_964582655.1 uncultured Pirellulales bacterium
GATTTTCGTTTTGGGAGAAATCGGGATTTTCATCGCATTCCTGGCGGAGTTTTTCGAAGGCGGCGAGGAGCTGATCGCGAAGGGCTTCGGCCTGGTCACGGGCCTGCTGAATTTGTTCGAGGCCCTGGGGGTCTGCATGTTTGTCATCGGTCATTTCGAGCGAGCCTTTCCAAGCGGTTTTTTCAGGAGAACGGAAACATTGTAGCGGGATTTGCGTGCGAAGCAAGAGAATGAATGCGCGGAATCAGGAGGGTTCGGAGGCGCGGGGTGCGATATGGATGCGGTTTTTCCCGCTGTTTTTGGCGGCCAGGAGAGCCGAATCGGCGTGGTTCATGAAGTCAGTCGTGGACAGGAGGGGCGTATAGAGATTCAGTCCGATGCTGACGGAGGCATGGGTAAATTCTTTTCCGGTGCAGAAAGGGGTATCGGCAATCTGTCGGTTGAGCCGCTGGGCGACGATGTGGGCTTCTTCGATGGAGGTGCCGGGGAGTATGACGGCGAATTCATCGCCGCCATAGCGGGCGGCGATATCGGATTCACGGATGCACTGGGCGATTTGTTTGGCGACATGGAGGAGGGCGGCGTCGCCGGCGAGGTGACCGAAGTCATCGTTGATGATTTTGAGGTTGTCCATGTCAATCATCAGGAGCGAAAGGGGCGTGCCGTAGCGTCTGGCGCGGAGGACTTCACGGTCGAGGATGGTGAAGAAGCTGCGGTGGTTGAGGAGTCCGGTCAGGCCGTCGGTCTGGGCTTGTTTCTGAACGGCCTGGTAGAGTTTGATGTTATACATGGCCGAGCCGATGATTTCGCAGAGGAGCCGCACGGGGGGCAGGTCGATTTCGGCATCGAAAGCGGGGCCATCGATTTTGTCGGCGAGGTTGAGAATGCCTGGGATGCTTCCGCCTCCGGGCAGAGGGGCGATGATGCAGCTTCCAGAGTTGTATTTGTCGCAGAAGGGGCGGGTAATGTTTTGTTTTTCGGCGTTGATCCACTGACCGAAGTCTTTGATGACGAGGATGTCTTTGAGCCGGATGGCCGAAGCCATGGGGGAGTCGGGATTATTCCGGAGCGAGACCGTGTGATCGATGGGGTAGGGGTGATTGTGGTGGAGAAGGCTGAGTGTTTCACTGTCAGGGTTGTAGGTGTAGAGGGACGCGAAACGGGCGTCGATGAGATGGGGAATTTGCTCGATGCAGACGGAGGCGATTTTTTTCATGTCGAGGCTGTTGATCTGGCGGGACAGATTGGTGATTTGGTTGATTTTCCGGATAACGGATTGCTGGATGTGGAGATCGGAGTCCACCTGGCTGAGCTGGGTCTGGAGGACGGCAATCTGCCGGGTGAGATTATGATTTTTTTTGTGAAGTTCATGGAGGGAGTGATTCTGGATGGAAGGATTTTTTAAAAGCAGGGCATTCTGGAGAGAGACGATTTTTTTCTGGAGGAGGGCGGCGTCTGAAAATTTCGTAAAAAGGTCATCGAAGAGGTCCAGATTGATTCTGGCGTCGATATTTTGTGTATCCGTGTTTTGGGGGAGCGCCAGGACGGGTAGGCAGGCGGCGGAAAACCCTTTGGGCAAAGGGATTGCATCGAACAGGGAGGCGAGGGAAAGGTCCAGGATGAGGATGAGATTTCCATGAGGCGGAAAGTCTAGTATTTCGGTAGGAGATAATTTATAGAACGAAATATTTTTCGATTTTGCGGCAAGGGCCAACCGTTGAGCAAATTCGAGGTCCTCCCCCATGTAAATCATAGAGACAATCATCATGTTGTGTATTGCGCTCTGGTTATGGTCAATATATAGTAGGTCTTATATTGGACTGTTTGAAATTAATATAAGTCCTTATGGAATATCGTCATAAAGGAGAAGGCGGAATTGCAAAAAAAATGAGGAAAAATTCAAGAAGTGATTTGACATCATGGAATTTATGATATATTTTACAAAGTGTAAAATACATTTATCGGTCCTACTCAGGACGGTGAGCCGTAATCAGGAGTGCATCGTTGGAACAAGCCGGATTGACAGAACGGCTAAGGCTGAATCCGCCTATGAAGCTGTACCGGATCGGGGAGGTGGCGCAGTATGCGGGTTTATCGCGCCAGACGGTTCATAATTACACGATTATGGGACTGATTCAGGAAGCGTCATGGTCGGACGGGGGTCATCGGCTTTATGGGGAGGGAGTGTTTGGGGTTCTGGCCCGGTTAGAGGAGATGAAGGGGGATAAGACCGTTG
>CAZOTP010000455.1:0-2235 GCA_964582655.1 uncultured Pirellulales bacterium
GCAGGCCCAAAGCATGCTTTGGGCAGGATGGGATACTCGCTGCCCGGGCTGTTAGGCTATCCGTAAGATCGGATGAAAGGAGCACAACCGTGAGAGCTTTGGTCACAGGCGGCGCAGGATTCATCGGTTCCCATCTCTGCGAACGGCTTCTCCGCGATGGGCATTCCGTCATCGCCCTGGACAACCTCAGCACCGGCTCGCGCGACAACCTCCAGGCGTGCCTCCGGAATCCCCGGTTTCAGTTCGTCTATGACAACGTGCGCAACGCCGAAACCATGCACCTCCTGATCGAAAAATCGGATGTGATTTTCCACCTCGCCGCCGCCGTGGGCGTGCAGCTCATCGTCGATCAGCCGGTGCACACCATCGAAACCAACATCCACGGCAGCGAAGTCGTCCTTGAAATCGCCAACAAATTTCAGAAAAAAATATTTCTGGCCTCCACCAGCGAAGTTTATGGCAAAAGCGAAAGCATCCCCTTCCGGGAAGACGACGATATGGTTCTGGGCAGCACCCGTTTTTCGCGATGGTCCTACGCGTGCAGCAAAGCCATCGATGAATTTCTCGGCCTGGCCTATTCTCAGCAGTTCGGTCTGCCCGTCATCATTGCCCGATTTTTCAACACCGTCGGTCCCCGGCAAACCGGGCAGTACGGCATGGTCATTCCTCGCTTTGTCGAGCGAGCTTTGAAAAACGAACCTCTGCTGATCTATGGTTCCGGCAGCCAGACCCGATGCTTCTGTTATGTGGGCGACGTCCTCGACGCCGTGCTGGCTCTGATCGAACAGCCCGGCGCCCCCGGTCAGGTCTATAACATCGGCTCCTCCGAGGAAATCGCCATCGACGCCCTCGCCGATACAATCATCACGATGACTGGCAGCCAAAGCCCCAAACAATATCTTTCGTATGAACAGGCCTACGGGCGTCCCTTTGATGACATGATGTGCCGCGTCCCGTGCCTGGACCGCATTCGAAACATCACCGGATTTGTTCCCAAAACCAGTCTTGACAGCACGTTACGGCTTATCATCGAAGATCAAAAACGGCGTCTGGGTCTCTGAGATACCGCCGAAAATCTCCGTCTAAATTCGTTGACATCCCCCATCGTTCCGGATATAAACGCCTGACTTGCCGATGGTAGTTTGAACGGTTAACCTCTGTCCCACTAGTTAGGAGATGTGCTGTGCCACTTGTAACAACCAAAAAAATGTTCCAGAAAGCCTACGAAGGCGGTTTCGCGATCGGTGCCTTCAATGTCAACAACATGGAACTGCTCCAGGGAATCATGGAAGCCTGCAAGCTGGAAAACGCCCCCGTCATTCTTCAGATTTCCAAAGGGGCCCGATCCTACGCCAACATCAAATACCTCCGCGCCCTCATTAACGTTGCCATCCAGGAAAGCGGCGACCTCCCACTGGCGATGCATCTCGACCACGGCGACTCT
The DNA here is from genome assembly GCA_964582655.1 of uncultured Pirellulales bacterium. GTDB lineage: Bacteria > Planctomycetota > Phycisphaerae > Sedimentisphaerales > SM23-30 > CAZOTP01. Next base: position 1,445 of record CAZOTP010000455.1, read on the forward strand.
TTCGATCTGTGCAAGCAGTGCGTCGAAGACGGCTTCACCTCCGTGATGATCGACAAATCCCATGAATCCTTTGACAAAAACGCGGAAATCACCAAACAGGTCGTGGATTACGCCCATAAGCACGGCGTGGTCGTGGAAGCTGAAATCGGCCAGCTTGGCGGAATCGAAGAAGAGGTCGTGGGCGTGTCCGCCGATGACGTGATGAAACACGTCACCGATCCCGCCGAAGCGGAAGCTTTCGTCAAAAAAACCGGCTGCGATTCCCTCGCCGTCGCGTGCGGCACCAGCCATGGCGCCTACAAATTCAAAACCGAACCCAAGCTGGCATTCCATGTCATTGAAGAAATCGGGAAACGGCTTCCCGGATTCCCCCTTGTCATGCACGGCTCCAGCAGCGTTCCGCGGGAATTCGTGGACCTGATCAACAAATATGGCGGAAAAATGCCGAACTCCATGGGCGTCCCCGAAGAAGCCATCCCCAAGGCCTCCAAAATGGCTGTCTGCAAAGTCAACATCGACACCGACCTGCGGCTGGCTCTCACGGCCAAAATCCGCCAGGTGTTCGCCGAAAACCCGGGCGAATTCGATCCCCGAAAATACCTCGCCCCCGGACGCGATGCCATTCGGGAAATGGTCCGCCGCAAACTTCATGTTCTGGGTTGCGCCGGCAAAGCGGATATCTGCCGATAAACTCCTTTTCAGTATTACCTGGTCGGTCCATCCCGGCTCCAACAACGATTCCAAGCCTGCCTTTCCGGCAGGCTTTTTTTTGCAAATAGAAATTCTCCCAT
>CAZOTP010000456.1:0-2235 GCA_964582655.1 uncultured Pirellulales bacterium
ATCCGCGATTCACGTTTTGGCTGGGGGGGGTGCTGGGGGGGGTGTGTTTGGGGGAGTTGATCGGCGTGAGCGTGATTGTCGGGGCGTTTATCGCGGGTATGGCGATTTTTCGCATTCGGGCGTTCCATGACCAGGAACAGATTTTGTATAAAAAGGTCGAAGGGATCGGATACGGGTTTATCATTCCGTTTCTCTTTTTGACCATCGGGATGAAGACTGATGTTCGGATTCTATTCTCCGCCTACGAGAATATTCTGATTCTTCTTGCCACGGTAACCGCTCTGGTGGCAAGCAAGGTATTTTCGGGGTGGCTGGCACTCCGGATTACCGGATTTTCAAACGCTAAGGCGATTTGTGCGGGTCTGATGACAGTGCCGCAGTTGTCGGCGACGCTGGCAGCGGCGGCCGTGGCACTGCAGCTTCAAATGCTGGAGTTGCGGTTTTTCAACGCGATTGTATGCCTATCTATCCTGACGACTATGCCAGTCCCCACACTGCTGCGCGTTCTGATCGTGAAGAAAGGGATTCAATTTGTTGCGATTGAAGAACAGGTGCAGATCCCATTTGACGTGGTCGAGCCGTATGAAAGCAACTGAGGAGGACGATGGGGTTATCGGAGGTTGTATTTCTGGAGTTTGTTGTAGAGGGTACGGCGGGTGATGCCGAGGCGGGAGGCGAGATCCGAAGGACGGATCCGGCGGTCGAGGAGGCGGCGGAGCATGTGGCGTTCGCATTGTTCGACGGCTTCGCTGAGTCCCAGGGTGCCGTGGAGGAGGGCTTCGATGGTTTGTTCAGGGACGGTCAGCGAAGATTCGTGGGGAGAGGCATCCGGACGCGAACGGTGGAGCCAGGAGGGCAGGTCTCGCTGTTCAATAGTCTGGCCGCCTTCCTTAAAGACGAGGATTTGCCGAACAAGGTTTTCCAGTTCGCGAACGTTGCCGGGGCCAATGCCCCGCTGGATAATGTCGTAAATCGCCGGGTCCACGGCGGTGATTTCTTCGGGATAATAATGGCGGTATTTGTGGAGAAAGGCTTCGAAGAGGAGGGGGATGTCTTCGAGCCGTTCGCGAAGCGGGGGGACAGACAGATGGATGACGTTCAACCGCTGGTACAAGTCGAGTCGGAATTGATGGTTGGCGATCATCTCTTCGAGGTTTCGGTTTGTGGCCGCGATGACGCGGACGTCCACTTCATATTCCCGGTCACTGCCAACGGGGAGAATTTTTCCTTCCTGCAGAACCCGCAAAATCTTTGGCTGAAGGGAGAGGGACAGTTCCGAGATTTCATCAAGGAGGATGGTTCCGCCATCCGCGGCGCGGAAATACCCCTGACGATCTTTGGTGGCCCCGGTGAAGGCGCCTTTCATGTGGCCAAAAAGCTCGCTTTCGGCGAGAGAGCCTGTGATGGCGGAGCAATTGACACTGATGAAGGCATTTTTGGACCGTTTTTCATCCTGCTGGTGAATAAATTCAGCAATCCGCTGTTTTCCGGTGCCGGATTCCCCAAAAATAATGACCGGGGCGTCGGAAATGCGGGCGGCGCGGGTGGACTGCCGCAGGACCTGCCGAAGAGCCTGGCTGACGCCGATGATGCCCGCGGGGGAGCTGTCAAGCGGAGCGTTGAATTCAATCTGCCGTGCTGACAGGTGGTTATAATGTTCCGAGGCGGCAGACAGAGTCGTGCGGAGCTGGGTGGTAAAATCGGTCCGGCTGAAATCGATGATGGCGTTAACGCCGAAGTTAACGAGTTTGCAAATGCCATTGGCGGAGCGTGAGGGATCGGCAAGGAGGATTAATTGAGTATGGGGGTGATGCTCCCGAAACGAGGGGAAATGGTCATAATAAAAGGTAACATCTTCGGAATCGGATGGGGAACAATCGGTGGAATTTTCACAAATCCCCAGTAATAAAATGGTTATGGAAGAATCAAGGAGTATCTTTTCCCAGTCATAGGAGACTTTCAGGAGTGGATTGCCGGGGTTGGATTGTTCTATAAGGAAAAACAATCTCTGCCCCAACTGACGGTCATGTGAATACATAACCGCGTTGCCCGGATAGACTGACGCTCTCGTCAAATTTTCTCTCTCTCACTCAACTCTTTGCTGGTGTCTTGAATCGAAGATACGACCTAAGATGCAACCTGAGCAAATAAGAACTCTCTATGGGGTAATTTAGCAAAATTGATACCAATTGCGGCGGTTTTAATAATTTAAAATCAAACACACATAAGGCCTTA
>CAZOTP010000457.1:0-2219 GCA_964582655.1 uncultured Pirellulales bacterium
GTTGGACTGATCGGAGACCTTCCGCATCGACTGGTAGGTCGTGAGGAATCGCCCATCAATCCTTTTATCAGCGCCGGGAAAAGGGTCGGGTATTCCATGACGACGTTGAATCTGCCAAAAAACAGATGCCGGAGGTTTTTACCTCGTGGGTGGAAACCCATAGCGACTGCTTCCCCGATCCGGCTCGTTATGAGGCCGATGTCCGGTATGGTTTTATGGAACAGGATTGGGCCCCCTGGCATGGTTTGCCCTGTTATAATGAACTGTATTATACTTCGATGCATGTACAGAATCGCAGCGATCGTCTGACGATGTGGTATAATCTGGTGAATTTCTGGCTACCGGCAAGTCGGAAAAACGCCCAGGAGGTGTTCGGCCTGCCCGGCGCTTTGATTCAGCATGGCTACCTGCCACCCGTGAAGCCCGATACCTATTTCCATTCCACCTCCGTGTGGGAATTCTGCATGGAGATCCCCGCCCAGGTATTGAAGGTGTTGTGGGACGCGTATGATTACGGGGGGGATGATACCTTTTTGAAGGAATCTGTGTATCCGGCGATGCGGGAACTGGCGATTTTTTATTCCCATTATGCGACGCTGGGCGAAGACGGCTATTATCATGTCATCCCCACAGTGTCGGCGGAACATTGGGCCTGGACGAAGCATTTTGAAAAAAATCGGGATACAACGTCTGCCTTGTGTATGTTCAAATGGCTTCTTACCACCGCCGCAAGAGCTTCGGAAATCCTGAATTGTGATGCGGATCTGCGCGGGCAGTGGCGTGAAGTTGCCGCGAAAATGGCGCCCTATCCGACATGCGATACTCCCGAGGGGCAGGAGTTCACATATGTAACGGTTGTGAATCCGATCGGGGTTGATTATAATTTTTTTGCGGGAGTAACTCCGACTCTGCTGGCGGACGAAATCAATCTGGATTCCCCGCCGGACACAAGGGAAATGATGCTGCGCACCGCACGGCTTGTAAAGGGGTGGGTAGTGAAACAAGTTCCTGTTTTATTAGGTACGGAGAAGGGGTATGCACCCGAACAGCTGATCAATTCCCGCAGCGGACGGATTCACTTGTTTTCCGCCGTTCCCGAAGAGGCCACCGTTGCCTTCCGCGACATGCAGGCACGCGGCGGTTGGGAAGTGTCGGCCGAATGCATGCAAGGGAAAATTGCATTTGTCCAACTGCGTGCCCGGCGGGATGGCGAATGTCTTCTGATGAATCCCTGGCCCGGCCGGGAGGTGAGAGTCTGTTCAGGAAAAGAAACGATCCCCGTGCAAATAGATCGGACCAACGGGGAATGTATTAGTTTTATGGGCCAACATGGCAAACTTTATAATGTTGAACTCCATTTCTAACGAGGTGATGAATGAATCCAAGTTCTAATGTGAATCGACGAGGATTTTTGAAACGAGCGGCGGCGCTGGGCGCCGGGGCGATGGTGTTCCCGGCATGGGTGCCGGCTTCGGCAATGGGGAGGGGCGGGCGCACTTCGCCCGGCGATCGGATCACCATGGGTTTTATCGGAGTGGGCAAACAGGGAACATCGCCTTTGCTGCGGTCGTTTCTGCAGTTTCCGCAGGTCCAGGTCCTGGCGGTCTGCGATGTGGACGCGTTGAAGCTGGAGCGTGGCCGAAAAATGGTCGAGGATCATTATGCGCAAAGCGAGAACAGGGACTATAAAGGCTGTTCTTCGTACGGAGATTTTCAGGAGCTGATTCGCCGGGAGGATATGGATGCGGTCTGCATCGCGACGCCGGATCACTGGCATGCGGTCATGGCGATTCAGGCGGCCAATGCAGGCAAGGATATTTACTGTGAGAAGCCGTTGTCTCTGACGATTGAAGAAGCGCGGGCGATGGTCAATGCAACGCGGCGAAACGGCAGGGTCTTTCAGACCGGAAGTATGCAGCGGTCGGATCGGCTGTTCCGGTTTTCGTGCGAGCTGGCGCGGAACGGTTATATCGGAACAATCAAGCGAGTCATTGTGAATGTGGGGGGGCCTTCGTCGGAATGTCTGCTGCCGCCGATGGCGACGCCGGAGTATCTGGACTGGGACCGCTGGCTGGGACCGGCGCCCTGGCGGCCGTATCATTCGGAGCTTTCCCCTCATATCAGCAACAATATCTATCCGCACTGGCGGGAGTACCGGGATTATTCCGGGGGCGGGATGACGGACTGGGGTGCGCATCATTTTGATATTGCCCAGTGGG
>CAZOTP010000458.1:0-2209 GCA_964582655.1 uncultured Pirellulales bacterium
TCGAGCGTTTCCAGGACGACCGGGCCGATCAGGCCGGCGGGATGCGGGGCTTCGTCCTTATCCAATTTTTCGCGGGTCGTTAGCCAGGCTCGCCGCTGATCTTCGGGAAGATTCTGATCCTTGATGAGATAATTTCGCCAGGGGTTCACCACATCAATTTTCAGCGTATTTTTGCCCGCCTGAACAAGGTTTGTCACATTCAGCACATGAGGATAAATCCAGGTGCCGCCGGCGGGTTGGCCGTTGATGGAAACCTCCGCCATGACGTGGACCTCGCCAAGATTGATAAAGATGTCCTTGCCCTGGGGAATCGGATCCAGCGTAAATTCGGCGGTATAAACAGCCGTACCGGAGTAATATTTAATTGCTTCATTCTCGTTGGAAGACCAGTCTGTCAGGTTTTCAAAAATCATTTTTTCATGTACATCGATAATTGAATTATCAAAATTCACGGTCCAGGGACCCACCACGGTACTCAAAATCCGGCGAGTTGGGAAATTTTCTGAGTATCCCGCTTGAACACCCGCGGCGGAATCATTGGAGAATACCACAAACAGGCTTTGCGCCGGTTCCAGCGTGATCGGGATGATCGTTCCTTTCGGCGTCTGATTGTAATTTGGCAACAGCCTCACTTCGCCGGTAACCGCATCCCAAAGCTGCGGTTTGAGGCCGGTGATTCGGAATTCAGGCTGAATCTCGATTTTCCGGTCGGACTGGTTGGTCAGAAAATAAATATCCATGCCCGGCATGGTGCGGTGGGTCCAGAGAACCGATTTATCTGCAATGCTGCAATCCTTATCGACGTTGAGTGTATCGAGCACCTCCTGGAGTTTCAAGCCATTGAAGATGTACCCTTGCCCATACTTTCGGTTTAGATCCCCGCCGAAATAGTTCGCTCCCCAGAGGCGACCGGCGATTGTCTGAACCTGCCGGTCGCATTTGGGATAGTCCTGGAGGCTCGGCGAGCGGAGTGGTTTGGGGCCGTAGATTGCGCCGCCTTGTTGGACCAGTTTTTCCAGTTTGGCAACGAGAGCCGGCCGCATGGTTTGCTGCGGCGGCAGCACCATCAGCCGATAGGCCGCTTTGCCGGGCAATACGAGCCTGCCATCCTGAACCTGTAAATCCCGGAGAATAACTTCCGCGTTGATGTAGTCATAGGAATATCCTTCGGGCAGTTCCGGCGAGCGCGTGCCGGTCATTTTGGGCGCGTCTTCCCCGATGAAATAGCAGACATCCGCGACATAATTGCCCTGCTGAAGCAGATACTGACAGCGCCGGAGGTAATCCAGCCAGTGTCTGGACTGCCTGAACCAGGTGTTGTGGCGATTGAACTCCGGGCCAAACCAGGCGTTCATACCGGGCACCTTGGCATCGTCAGGCTGATGGATATACACTTGCAGAACATATAGATTAATTCCTTCCGTAAAACCCCAGTCGCCCCGTTTTTTAAGTTTGGCCGGATGGCTGGTATAGGACGGACTGCTGCTGGTAAACGCCTCGGCAAAACATAGGGATTTGCCGTAGGTATGGGCACAGGATGAGGCGGCCTTGCACTCTATATCGTCCAGATCGCCTTCATCCCAGAACTCAGCGCTGACCAGGTCAGCCTGGCCGCCGTACATGAGAAATTCGGATGGGAATCCCCAGTGGCCGTAGTTTTCCAGCCAGAGCAGCAGATTGTGCTCGTTGCAGATTTTCCGCAGACCGCCGGCGTATTCCCAGGCCACATCATCCGCGACGGTTCGCCGCAAATCCCACAGGAATCGTTCGGATTCCGTCACGCTGCCAACGATGATGCCTGACAAAACAGGCAAATACGTTTTGGGATTATACCCATACCGTTTTTTAAATCTTTTTTCGAATTTGTCCGTCCAGTTCTGCGAACCTGTCTCATAACTGTCGGCGACCACATATTTCAAGGCGGATCGGCTTTCCGGAGGGATTTCTTTCAGCCGCTTGCCGATGAATTGTTCGAAATGGTACCGGACGAGGGCTTCATTCGCCTTGTCGATTTCATAGCCTTTGCCTTGCGGGGCGGCGGGAGCGTTTTTGACGCCGGTCGGCGCCATTCCGATCCGCATCACCGTCCACTTTCCGGCCGGAACCTGCCATTTGAGGATGCCGTCTTTGTCCATTTTATCGCTGATATCGATACTATTTTTTACCGGCAGGATCTGATCGTTCGGGACGGATGGCTGTTCTTCCCACA
>CAZOTP010000459.1:0-2192 GCA_964582655.1 uncultured Pirellulales bacterium
GAGGAATGCCGGGCTGCCAAGAAGAAGCCGCTCATGTACACCCAGTACTGCGAGCATTACCGGCGCTTCCTGCAGAAGACGAGAGCCAGTATGCATCTGCCGCGCAAACCCGGAGAGCAGGTCGAGGTGGACTGGGCGGGACAGACAACGTTCCTGACCGATCCCGACACCGGAGAACAAGTCGAAGCATATCTTTTTGTCGCATCACTTTCCTACAGTAGGTACGGCTACGCAGAGGCCTTCCTGAGCCAGAATAAGGAAAGCTGGATCACGGCGCACGTTCACCTGTTCCAGTTTTTCGGCGGCGTACCACGGATTGTGGTGCCGGACAACCTCAAGACCGGTGTGTCCAAAGTGAACTGGCACGCGCCGGAGATCCAGAAGGATTACCAGGAGCTGGCCAACCATTACGACACCGTCATCCTGCCGGCCCGGGTCCGCAAACCCAAGGACAAACCCAATGCGGAGGGAACCGTCGGCAGCTTCGAGACCTGGATTCTGGCGGCGTCCCGCCATTTGAAGCTCTTCTCGATCGAGGAACTCAACCAAGTCATCCAGGAGAAGCTGGAGATCTACAACAAGCGGAATTTTCAGAAAAAGGAGGGCAGCAGGTACGACCTTTTCCTGGAAGAGCAGGCATACCTGTTGCCCCTGCCGAAGACGCCGTATGAACTTGCCGACTGGAAAGTCGCAACCGTCCAGTTCAATTACCACGTAGCGGTGGATGGCATGTTCTACTCTGTCCCCTTCGAGTACATTAAACAGAAAGTGTCCGTCAAAGTCACGCCGAACACCATTTCGGTTTTTGTCGGCCAAACACGGGTCTGTACCCATCGCAGACTGCACGGCCGGTCTGGCCAGTACAACACGGAAGTCGCTCACATGCCGCCCAATCACCAGAAATACCTGGAGTGGGATGCCGACCGCTTCCTGAAATGGGCGGCGCAGATCGGACCGGGTACCCATTCCGTTGTCGCTTCCATCCTTGACCATTTCAAGGTCCGCCAGCAGGGATATCGCTCCTGCATGGGACTACTCAAACTGGCCGAGCGTTACTCCGCAGAACGCCTGGAAGCCGCCAGTCAGCGGGCCTTGTCGTTTTCCCAAGCCCCAAGCTTCAAGATTGTGCAGACCCTCCTCAAGACGGACCAGGACAAACTGGCCCTGCCTGCCGCACCGGAAACAGGATCATCGGAAGCGCAGCACGCATTCACGCGCGGCGCCGGTCACTACGGGAGAATCCAACATGAGTAATGCAACCTACGAGAAGATGAAAAGTATGCATCTGAGCGCGATGGCCCAGGCCTACCAGCAGCAGTTGGCCGATCCCCAGACCGAACGGCTCTCCTTTGAAGAGCGGCTGGCTATGCTCACGGATATCGAGTTCACCAGCAGAAAAAACAACCGCCTGGACCGCCTCGTCAAACATGCCGCCTTCGAACAGCCTCATGCCCATCTGGCCGAGATCGACTACTCGCCACGCCGAGAACTCAACCGGGATCTGCTCCTGCGCCTGGGAACGGGCGAGTTCATCCGCGACTCCAGAAACGTCATCATCATGGGCGCTACCGGTTCCGGCAAGACCTACCTGGCCTGTGCCCTCGGCATGGAAGCCTGCAAGCAGTTCTACAGCGTGAAGTTCACACGTATGCCGGCCCTTCTGGAAGACTTCCATGTGGCGGAAGCAACGGGAATGCTCCGCAAATTGTACAAGGAGTTCGCCAAGTTCAACCTGCTCATTCTGGATGACTGGATGCTGGTCCAGCTGACCCCTGAGGAGTCCCGGTTCATCTATGAGATCGTCCACCGCCGTCACAAAACCGGATCCACTATCTACTGTTCCCAGTTCGCGCCAGCCGGATGGCACCATCGGATCGCCGAGGAGACCCTGGCCGACGCGATTCTTGACCGCATCGTCTACGATTCCTATACCGTCGAGATCAAAAGCCAGTCGGACATGCCTTCCATGCGGGAGAAGTACGGTCTCCGTCATCCGCAAGGATAACAGCTTGGCTGGCTGACCGGTGCAGTGGTGCTGCCATTCCGAGATTGTGGGGCTCGCCACGCTGGAATGGCGGCGCTACCGCACCAAAATATCCATTTCGTCCGCTCCAACGGGAACGGCCCCTCCCCCAGCCGATATCGTCTTCGGCTCATCACGCCTCCAGCCCGCTCGCTGTTTCCCGCGCCGC
>CAZOTP010000460.1:0-2179 GCA_964582655.1 uncultured Pirellulales bacterium
CTGGTGAAAACGGCCTGAATTTTTCCCTCGGATACTGGCGCCGAATAAAAAGGTTTTGTGAATTTCGAATGAGAAGAAATGGAGGGGGAGGGTTCAAATGCGGGTAATCCGTACACTGCTCTTATCCCGTTCAGAACATTTTTATCAACAACCGTATCTGCCGTGCGGTCAATGACCGTCATGTTTTTTGCGCCAAGATAACCCGTATCCCAGAGAATGGGAATCAAACCATGGTTCTTGGAAGAGGAGGCGACATACCTATAAAAAGAAACGCGGGAAGCCAAGTGCTTTGTAAGATCATCTCCATAGAGCGTATCACGTTTGATGGCTCCGAATTCCCCCAGGATAACAGGAATCCCCTGGTTCACAAATTGGGTTTTCATCAGATTGAATTGCTCATCTACATAGGATTCCTCGCCCCAGGTCGGGTTATGGGCCGTGTTGGTAGTGGAATGGTTTCCTGCTCCCCAGAAGAAGAACATATTGCCCCACTCTTCATCTTTTGTCATTAAGCTGAACTGATAGGGATAGAAATGCACTTCAGCCATCAGTCGCTTGTCGATCTTATCGGTTGGGAGTGTATTCATCCGTTTATTGGTTAAATCAATGTTTGCTTTGGGTCCTTGGATTATAAGGGTACGGGAGGCATTATTCCCGCCAGTCGCGCGAACCGAATCAATAAAAGTTTGAAGATAAGAAGTCAGAACAGCCATGCGGTCTGAACCGAATGCAACTCCATACTTATCCTGCACTGCAGGCTCATTGGCACCCGCAAATAACAAGTGACGATCATAATCGCGGAATGTGGTGGCAATCTGGCGCCAGTAGGCCCCTTGCTTTTTATTCACCGCAGCCTGTGAGGATGCAATAATGTTTTCTTCAAGCCAGCCTTCATCCCAGTGGCTGTTCAGAATCACAAAAAGGCTGTCTTTGATGCAGTAGTCAACAACGGCTTTAACTTGCGCAAGCCAGGAGACATCAATGACATAGGTGCTTTGATTGGCGTGGCTGTTCCAGGCGCAGGGAATGCGGATAGTGTTGAATCCTGCGGATTTGACAAAATCAATGAGCTCCTGTGTCGGAATCTGATTTCCCCAGAGGGTTGGATCTTTCGGCACTTCCATGGTATTGCCTATATTCCAGCCAAATGTCATTTCAGCGGCTATTTCAGCGGCAGTAGGAAGCGTCTGAGCCTCCGCTGGATTTACACACGCCAGACCAATCCCCAGTAAGAGGGCCGCTCTGGTGCTCAAGAAATGATTTTTTTTCATAGAAATTCCCTTATTCTTGAAGGAGATGCAGGATGAATATAAGATAACGAGAGAAAAATAGAAGTTTTGAAAAAAGGATATTATGGTCATTTTGACCACGGACAAAATGAGGGCCACATTAGGCTATTCTGGTAAATATCGAATAATAAACATATTCTGATCTTGTCGTTTTACTGAAATTTCCGCATTTTCAGTCTCCTGCTTTTCATAAAGTGAGGGTATGAATACTTTTTTACCGTTGATCTGGTAAGTCGTAAAACGGGTTCCGGGTTGCAGGTGTAACGGAGGACTGTTTTTTAAGCTTGTGGAGGTGCATTTCCCGGCAGTAATTCCGGGATCGCTGAAGCCAATCCAGTCTATATTGGGGCCTCCTTCTGTGCCTGTTGAGATTATCTTCAGATAATGGGTTCCCTGATTCAAATGGATCGATCGGGTTTCAAATTGCCACAGGGTCCAGCTTTTGCCGGACTGGAATAGAAAAGTATCTGAATCGTTTCCATCTATGGTCAGTGACATAGGGCGGTCAGCGGTTCCGCCATTGGCGTAGCGAATGCTGATTTTTGTGTCTGCATCCTGGCTGGCGCAAATTACGTACTCTGCCGAAGATCCTAGGACATTATTCATATTAAGATAGGATTCGGATTCGAAACCGGCATTTGTGTTTTCATCGATGCCATCGGCAGCCACGTAGGAAGTTCCCGGAATTTTCACCGCCACGGAGGGAATTTCTGCGGATGAGGAGTCGTTTTTCAACCAGGCCGCCATAGGCTGTATATCCTGTCGAATAATATCGTTTACAAAAAGATTAGCGATGGCGATGGCCCCTTTGTATTGTAAATGCGTATTATCTGTGTTCCCGCTGGGATAATTGGAATATTCACCGGCAGTTAAATTCATAAAGATTTTAT
>CAZOTP010000461.1:0-2165 GCA_964582655.1 uncultured Pirellulales bacterium
TCCTGGATTCACGAAATACCCATGAATAAAAATTCGATGCTCTTCAAACAGGCCTGCCGTGTGATTCCCGGCGGCGTAAACAGCCCCGTCCGTGCCTTCAAAGCCGTCGGCGGAAATCCCATTTTCATCGAGAAAGCAAAAGGACAATATCTCTACGACGCAAATGACAATAAGTATCTCGATTATTGCCTCTCCTGGGGACCCATGATCCTGGGACACGCCCGCCGCGATGTCCTCGCCGCCGTCCGAAAAACGATGCGCAAAGGCACCAGCTTCGGCATCCCCACAGCCCTGGAAATCGAGCTGGCCGGGCGAATCGTCCGCGCCATCGATTCCGTCGAAAAGGTCCGGCTGGTCAGCTCCGGCACCGAAGCCGTCATGACCGCCATCCGCCTGGCACGAGGCGTTACGGGCCGCGATAAAATCATCAAATTCACCGGCTGTTACCATGGCCACGTGGACCACCTCCTCGTAAAGGCCGGCTCCGGCGCCCTCACCCTCGGCGTCCCCGGCACCCCGGGCGTCCCCGCCGATTTCGCCAAACACACCCTCCTCGTCCCCTATAACAACATCCCGCAGCTCGAAAAAACATTTCATAAACACACAGCCGGCATCGCCGCCGTCATCGTCGAACCCGTCGCCGGAAATATGGGCGTCGTCCCGCCCGCCAACGACTTTCTCCCCGCCATCCGAAAAGTATGCACCGCAAACCGAAGCCTCCTGATCTTCGATGAGGTCATCACCGGCTTCCGCCTGCGCTACGGCTCCGTGCAGGAACTCTTCGGCGTCGAAGCGGACCTCACCTGCCTGGGAAAAATCATCGGAGGCGGATTCCCCATCGGCGCCTGTGGCGGAAAAGCAAAAATCATGGACCACCTCGCCCCGCAGGGAAAAGTCTATCAGGCCGGCACCCTCTCCGGAAATCCCGTCTGCGTCTCCGCCGGAATTGCCACCCTCGATATCCTCAAAACCCTTCGCCCCTACGCCTCCCTCGAAAAATCCACAACATCCCTCTGCGATGGAATCCGTAAAACGCTGACGAAACACCAAATCGCTCATACCATCAATCAAATCGGCTCGATGTTCACCCTCTTTTTCACCGCCGGTCCCGTAACCGATCTCGACTCCGCCTCCGCATCCGATACTAAAAAATATGCGAAATTCTTCCGGTCCATGCTCGAGGCGGGAATCTACCTGCCTCCCTCCCAGTTCGAAGCCTGCTTTCTCTCCACCGAACACACCCCAAACGATATCCGGAAAACCCTCCGCGCCGTCGAACAGTTCTGCGATTCCAAATGATGGAAACGCTTCGTGATGAAAAACGATATAGACCTTGTGGAGCTTCCAGGGGATGAATGACAGGCAGCGGCCATCCCTGTCGAAAAATTATCGCGGCATCTCATACATCTCGCCCGCCCTCCGCAATTCCTCCCGTTTCTCCCCATCCAGCCCGATCTCCTCATCCGTCAGATAACACGCCGGGTCCGGCGCCCACGCATCCCCGAAATGCAGATCCGCCCGCACCCGCAGGCTGCCCCCGCACACCTGAAAATACCGGCACAGCCGGCATCGGCCCTTGATAAAACTTCCACGATCCCGCAGCTTCTTCAGCAGCGGCTCCGTTTCATCGGACCAGATTTCGCGGAACCGCCGTTCGTGCACATCCCCCAAGTCGTAATGCTGCCAGAACTGATCCGCATGCACCTTCCCGTTGTAATAGATGCACCCGATTCCCACCCCGCTGCCGACCAGTACCGTCGCCAGGCAGGGCGGCGGCTCGCCCGCCCGATCCCCATAGACATAATGGGCCAGCGCCGCCAGCTCAGTATCGTTGCCCAACGTGACCGGCACGCCGTAGCGCTCGCGTAGATGCTCGGCCAGGGCAAGATCGCGCAGGCCGAGATGCTGGGCAAAACGCACGATGCCCCGCTCCACATCCACCAGGCCCGCTACACCCACTCCCAGGCACAACAGCGGCGTTTCACAGCGAGCCGCCAGGTAATCGGCGGTGGCGATCACGGCGTCGAGCACGGCTTCGCCCGGTGTGTCGGCCAGTGGGGTGATGTGCTGCGGGGTGATGCGACCATCCAGCCCGGCCAGCACCCCCAGGACGCGCCCTTCATCCAGCGAGAGGCCGATGACCTGGCGGGCGGTGGGCACGAACC
>CAZOTP010000462.1:0-2127 GCA_964582655.1 uncultured Pirellulales bacterium
GGTCCGGTATATTCCCTCCCCTCCGAAGAAATATTGATGAAGCTTCTGGAATAGTTTTGCAGGGGCCCCATCCCGCCATTTCCCTCGCCTACCATACCTCCTTCCCACTCTCGTCAATCCTCAATTCCACCTCTCGCAATGGGCTATCCCCTTTCTAATCCCCTCGTCCCTGCCGCCCCGAAAGGGCTGGTTTGGGTGGGCCGCCGGAAGCGTTTCTTATTCCCCAACTATCAACGATTAACCATCAATTCGTAACTTCTTATTTCCCCAATTCCATGCACTTCTTCCGGAAATACAGATAATTCTCCAGCTTCACATCCTCCGGCACGCCGTGATCGCACGTCGGAATATATCCGCCCCGCTCCTTCATCACAGGCAGCACCCCCTCCAGATACCGGTCCACCTCCGCCCGCTCCGCGTACAGAATCCGCTTGTCGATCCCCCCGCAAATCACCAGTTCCGGCCACTTCCGCCCCACTTCCACCACATCGCACCCCGACGCCACCTCGAACGGACTCATCACATCCATCCCGACCCCCTCCCGATACACATCGATCACCGGATTGGCAAACCCGTCCGTATCGATCTGCACATACAGATGCCGCCCCCGGTCAATCTGCCGCCTCTTGATGTTCGCAATAAGCTGCTGATAATACGGGAACAGATACTCCCGAATCATATCCGGCGAAATCAAAGGCCCGTGGTTGTAGCAGATATCCTCCGCGAAAAACACCTCATACAGCGTTACTTGCTCCTGATGCATGGCGGTGACGGCGTAGGCAAGGATGAACCATTGTTGGAGGCAATCGTGAATGAGGCGGGGGGCATCATACACCATGTACAACAGCCCCTCCGGCCCGATCAAACTCCGCAGATACATATACGGCCCGATAATCCGCTGCTGAATCATCAGCCCCTGTCCCGCCGCCTCCACTGCCTCGGCGATCTGTTTCTGGCGATCCGGCCACCGCTCCGCCGTCTTCGGATCCATCCGCCACTTCACCAGCTCTTCCCACGTCTTTCGGTCCTTCACCGGATGATCCACATACTCCGGCATGAATCCCTGCCTCTTCCCCTTAAAAAACAGCACCTTCCGCCCGGCAAAATCCTGCACCAGTTCATGCTCCCCCCGGTCCTCCAAAACCTTCTCCTCGAACGACGGATAAAACGCCGCCTCGCACCACCCCAGCCCTTCCAGCGCAAAATGACCCGCCCGCTCCCATCCGAACAGCTCATACAAATCCGCATTTCTGTCCAGCCCCTGCTCATACCACCGGTCAATCACCATCCAAAGCCCGAACTCCCGCTGCACCAGGGGCAGTCCCGGCACCCGCGCATACGTATCCCGCAGCCGCCTTGCCGGCTCCGCCATCTGTTCCCGCGCCGCCATCCCGTGTATCCCGTCCGATTTTACTGAATTATTCATATTTTGTCTTCCATTTAATCAAATTGTGATAATGCATATATCCTTGCTTTTACTATATACCCTGCTATAATGATTCAAAATAGAATATGATTATCATTTTGTGATTTTTAAGGCACATTCGTGACATGGCTGTCTGGTCCGCCGAACTGCTGGTCCTCCAACCCCTTCCCTCGCTCCCCCGTCCCTTCCGCGTCGAAATGGAAGTCAAATCCGATCCCTCCTACTACTGCCAGGGCCGCCTCCGCGCCCGTGATCATTACGCCATCTTCGTCTATACCCTCCAGGGCCAGGGCGCCTTCCGCTATGGCGACCGCGACTACCCCGTCCCCCTCCACCAGGGCTTCCTCTGCCGCGTCAACGATCCCAAAGTCATCTACTATTACCCCCCGCACCTCAAAAAACCCTGGAAATTCATCTGGATCGGCTTCGCCGGCCAGGCCTCCAACCTCATGGTCCGCGATATCGTCGAACGCTTCGGCTCCCTCTTTTCCGTCCCCCTCTCCGCCGACATCATCCAGACCCTCCTGGCCTACCGCCGCTATGACGCCCTTACCTGCGAGCTTTCCCCGCCCGACGGCGCCGCCCTCGTCATGGACCTCCTGCTCACCCTCCAGCGTTCCGCCCGGCACGACCCCGCCGACCACACCCAGACGCGCACCATCCGAAACGCCAGGCAGCTCATCGAAAAAAACCTCGACCGC
>CAZOTP010000463.1:0-2121 GCA_964582655.1 uncultured Pirellulales bacterium
GCCTCTGGCGCGGGAGTTTGTGAAGGGGGGGGCGAAGGTGCTGGGGTTTGATATTAACGTGAAGCTGGTGGCGAAGCTGAACCGGGGGGAGAGTCCGCTGAAGCATATTCCCAGTGAGCAGGTGTCGGCGATGGTGAAGTCGGGACGGTTTCGCGCGACGGACCGGATGGCGGGGATGTCGAAGCCGGATGCGCTGATTATCTGCGTGCCTACGCCTCTGACGGAGAACCGGGAGCCGGATATGCAGTTTATTGTGAGCACATGCGAGACGATCGCGCAGCATCTGCGGAAGGAGCAACTGGTGGTGCTGGAGAGCACGACGTATCCGGGCACCACGCGGGAAGTGATGCTTCCCATCCTGGAGAAGTCGGGGCTGAAGGCGGGGAAGGATTTTTACCTGGCGTTTTCGCCGGAGCGGGAAGATCCGGGGAACAAGAGCTTCCATACGGGCACGATTCCGAAGGTGGTGGGCGGGTACAACAAGGCGAGCCTGGACAAGGCGCTGGAGATTTACAAGTGGGGCATTCAGAAGATGATTCCGGTGGAGTCGTGCGAGGTGGCGGAGGCGGCGAAGATTCTGGAGAATTCGTACCGGTGCGTAAATATCGCGATGGTAAACGAATTGAAGCAGCTGTTCGACCGGATGGGGATCGACGTGTGGAGCGTGATCCAGGCGGCGAGTTCGAAGCCGTTCGGATATCAGCCGTGTTATCCGGGGCCTGGATTGGGCGGGCACTGCATTCCGATCGATCCGTTTTATCTGACGTGGAAGGCGAGGCAGTACGGGATGCCGACGCGGTTCATCGAGCTGGCGGGGGAGATCAATACGGATATGCCCCATTACGTGGTGCAGCGGACGATGGAGGCGCTGAACGAGCGGAAGAAGAGTTTGAAGGGGAGCCGGGCGCTGGTGCTGGGGCTGGCGTACAAGAAGGATATCGACGATGTGCGGGAGTCGCCTTCGCTGGAGCTGATCGAGCTGCTGCATGAGAAGGGGGCGAAGGTGGATTACAATGATCCCTATATTCCGCAGACGCACAAGATGCGGCGGCATGACCTGGGGATGAAGAGCAAGACGCTGACGGCGGCGATGCTGAAGTCGTATGACGTGGTGGTGATCGCGACGGATCACAGCTGCTACGATTACCAGTGGATCGTGAAGAACGCGAAGCTGGTGGTGGATACGCGGAACGCGACGGCGAAGGTGAAGGCGGGGCGGGGGAAGATTGTGAAGGCGTGAGAAAAGGAACCACGGATTCACACAGATGGACACAGATAAAATAAGTTGCGAATTAATGGTTCCTAGTTGATTGCTGGAAAGAAAGTGAGAAACGTGAGAAAGGGTAGAAAGGTGTGAAAGGGAGGAGAGGATTTAAAATTAAGATTTGAGAGGAATGGGGCGGGAATGGCGAGGGAGGGTCCATGCCGCCAGAGGCGAAAACGATCATGAATGGGAACGAAGAACAGTCTGCTGTCTGTTGTCACAATAGGAGCAAATCATTCTATCGTCTTTCGATATTTTTTGGATTGCTGCCGCAAGTCATCGGTGGTTGCATTTTTGTTTTGTGGTATTTTACCCGGGCCGACGGTTTTGTTTCGGCAGGAATCGTAACGATTGTCTGTGGAGCGTTTTCGGTATTGAATGCGTTTTTCTTTCTAGTGGCTTATCTCTATCGAGAGAGGCGGCGAAACACATCTGCAAGGATATTATTCAAAAAAGGATTGATTTCGGGCGGGGTTATGATTGCGAATTTTCCACTGGCGTTACTTCTTGTGCATGTTGTTCTAACAATTATGACAATGTATCATTTAACCATACGAAACGAAAGCTCATCGCCCGTATCCCGAATGGTCATTACCGCCCCGGGGATAAGCAAGATTCTGGAGCAACTGGAACCCAACGAACGGATCGCACAGCAGTTTCACTTTGAGCAAGACGGTGATCTGCGATATTCATTCTGTCAGAACGAAACGGAGTATGCCGGAATTATTGAAGGATATGTAACGCACAGCCAGGGCGGGAAAGCGGTTCTTGTGATTCAAGACGACGGGAAGCATGAAATTATCAAAAGGGAGCCGGACTAGAACATGCATCAGCAGGGGAGTGCCAGTATGCGGGGG
>CAZOTP010000464.1:0-2118 GCA_964582655.1 uncultured Pirellulales bacterium
AATCCCCCCGGGCAACCTGTTCGGCGGTGACGACGCTGTATTGGAATCCGCAATCCTCCAGAAGTTTAAACCATGCGACGCGATTTTTCCCGGCGGTCTGATTCCGGTTGTCCATGCTGCTGGAGCGATTGGGCCATGTTCTCCCGTGCGTCGCCGCATCCATGACCCAGCTTGCCTGGATGGAAGGATGGCTGTAATAAACGGCAATCAGATCGGCGTCAAACACCGTATTTGGATGGAGAAGAAATTCAGATACCACTCCCTGCACTTCGCGAATGGTGCTCGCGTTTTCTGCGATATAGGGAGCGAGGGTTCCTTTGACGGGATGAAACCAGGAACCGTTTCGATCGGGCCAGGCGATAACACCCCGGCATCCGTGGAGCAGATAGTACCACAAGAACCATCTGTCCGGTTTCGCTTCGCCGGAGCTGAGCCAGGTTTGCAGGTAGGGACGGCGCGGGGATTTATTCCAGAGGGAGCGCAGGATTTCGCAGGTGCCGCCGATGTCGTAGGCTTCGATCCACTGGATGCTGGAGCAGATTCGGGCGTAATCGTAACCGCCATAGGGTGCGGGCTGCTGTCCGCCGGTTATCCCGGCGGGGGTGTTCGGGTCCAGTTCATTGCTGTACCGCGTCAGTTCGGCCAGACAGTCGGCAAACTGAACATCCATATAACTTCGCCAGTCCATCCAGCGGGAGAGATTCCAGGAGCGGAAGGGCGGTTTGGCGTGGGGCTGTCGGATGTCTTCAAAGGAAGCAGGCTGAATTTCATCAAAATTTTGATACGTGGTGTTCCATGTGCGATTGAGAGTTTCGAGGGATTTGTATTTGGTTTCCAGCCATTTCCGGTAACCGGTGACGGAGTCGGGGGAGCTGTCCGTTTCGCAGGGGGCGTTCAGAACACCGGTGCTAGGCTCATCATCTAATGAATACGCAATTACCGGACCTTCCCGGGTGATGGAAATATTGTTGAGCAGATGGGTTTTCAGGGTCTGGATAGTTTGCGGGGAAGCCAGGCTCCCGGGGCGGGGCAGTAAAGCGGATTTTCGCAGGAGGTCGTTTCGGCCGGTTTTTTCGGAAATGTGCAGGATCCCTTTGTCGGCCGCATGATCGACATAATAGGGGAGCTGGTTTTTCCGGGCGAAATCCACAATTGGTTTTTTTTTCGACCCCCGGTCGATATGAAATGCCTGAAAACCCGCCTGACGGTAGAGGGGCAGATCCTTCGGCGCGGAGGTTTTGTACTGCCAGACGAGGATTAAAAACCGGTCCCAGATCGGTTTTGGTGGAATTGTCGGGACAGGTGAAAGGACGGAGGGCGCAGGATTTTCCGCGGCGGATTTCGATTCGGCGGAGAGCGGGGCGATGGCACAGGCCAGAGCCAACGAAGCCAGAATCAGAATCGAAGTTGAAAACCAGTTTTGCATGACGGAAGATTTCCGGTATGCCGTCAATCCATTTGAAAGTCGGCATTGTTCCTATCATAGGGATTACAGGAGGAAAATTACAAGATGAAACTGGAATCCATCGTATGATTGTTTTGGAACTGGGGAGCTTAAAGGAGAGGGAGATGGTAATCAAAGGCGCCGATACGGCGAAATTTCCGGTATCGATTTTCGAGGAGGTCGTCGATGGAGCTGTGTTTGAGGTCCTGGAGGGTTTTGATGATGTAGGCCGAAAGGTTGTAGGCGGCTTCATAGGGGAACCGATGGGCCCCGCCAAGTGCTTCGGGGATAATGTCGTCGATTACGCCAAGCTGTTTAAGTTCCTGGCTGGTTAGATGCAAAGCGTCCGCGGCCTGTGCCGCTTGCGATTTATCCTTCCACAGGATGGAGGAGCAACCCTCGGGGGATACGACGCTGTAATACGAGAATTGCAAAAGGGCAATCCGGTCTCCGGCGCCCAAACCAATAGCACCGCCGGAACCGCCCTCGCCGATGATGATGCAGAGAACCGGGACCCGGAGCCGGGACATTTCCATGAGATTGCGGGCGATCGCGACGGGCTGACCCCGCTCTTCGGCCCCGATGCCGGCGTGGGCTCCGGGGGTATCGATCAGGCAGACCACCGGGACATGGAATTTTTCCGCCAGTTTCATCAGGCGAAGGGCCTTGCGATA
>CAZOTP010000465.1:0-2103 GCA_964582655.1 uncultured Pirellulales bacterium
TCCCATGCCGAGCATATTTCCAAACATACTGTTTTCTTCTATTAAGTACCTGCTCATGCGAAAAATAGTCAGACATTCCTCCACCGCTCCTTCAAAATCCCCTTTACATTCCTTACTCTGTGATCTCAAAATACCCAATATGGATAAATCGTATGTCTTGCTTAAATCTTTGATGGTGGAATTTACGAGTGGATCCAGAGATGATATTTCACGCCAGTAATAATCCTGTTGGCTGCCCGTTTTCATCTGCTGCCAGGCGTTTTCATTCTTTTCAATCCATTCATCCAGCTTTTGCTTCACGTCGCCTGTAAAATCGGAATATCCATGGATGCATTTTTCGTTCTGATAAAATTCATCGCATTCCTTGGGCATCTCCGCGTATAATTCCATCGCCCGGGCGTAATAGGTCCAGGCGTTTTGCTCCGCGGGGAGGTCCTTCCATCCGATTTTGTTCAGCTCCGCCAGGTAATCCGTCTTATCCCGTTTCCACGTGTGAATCACCCGGAGATTGCACAGTACGCCGATTATGTAGAGGGCTGAAATGACCAGTCCCGTCCATTTCAGGATTCGCTTCCACAAAGGCCGGCGAGCCTTTTCCGCTTGGGCCTTTTCCGATCCGCCTGCCTCATTCGTATTCTGCTGCATGTCATCCATCGCAATACCTCCTGACCGAACCATCAGATCCGCATTCGCATTGCTCTCCCTTATATCACAGCCTCATCCCCACCCGAACAGAAAAATCCCGCTTTTTTTCTGTCCCTTGGCGGCGGAAATCCTCTGTTTCAAACGGCTCAGACCGATTGCAGATCCTTCCGGATTCTCTCAGCGGAGGGGATTTCCAATCTCCAGTTCGTATCGTTTTCGATTGTAATACTCCCGGTATTCCTCCGGAGGCAGAAGCTTATAGCCGTCGGCGCCGCCTTCCAGCACGCCTTCGTAAAATTCGCGGGTCAGTTGTCTGGACAATGACGCAAAGTCTTGGAACATTTCTTTCGCCGATCCGGTCAGGCGGCAGATTCCTTCGGTGCTGTTCTTTTTCGATACCGTGATTCGATCCCGGCAGGACGGATGGGTGTCGAATACATGTGTATTTTCGGCGAGGATGGTGTTGATGACCTTGTCTTTCTGTTCTTTGGCGACTTCCCGGGCTTCCGCCTTCACCAGGGACGGCAGATCATCCGACAGGACGCGGTTTTGCATGCTCCGAACGCTTTTCTGGAAGCCGGCTTTCCATCCCAGATTCAAAAACGCCAGGGAATACATGGTAATTTCAAACTCTCTGCTCCCCGCTACGCGAAGTTCATAGAGATCGGCGTCATATTCCATCTGCCGGGAAAAATAGTTGCTCACGAGGTATCCCAGCATCATGCAGAGCCAGAGGAAGCCCTTGGTCAGGACGAGGAACCACTGCGAGAGGACAAAGACCAGCCCCAGCGCTCCGCCGCCGCTGTGAAACCGCAGCTCCTCGAGCTTGTCTTCGAGGCCGCTTCCGCCATAGATGGTCTGTGCGAACCAGTTGTTGATTTTTTCGATGATGTAGGACATCCGCATTCCCACGCCCTGGCTGAAGTGGCCCATCTCATGGGCGACCACGCCCGACAACTGGCGGATCGTGAACGCGGAGATCAGAGGCAGTCCGATGGCCAGCACCAGGTCGTTCCCCAGAAAGCTGAAAAATCCTCTTCGGAAGGCCGCATAGGCGTTCGGCTCCATGATCAGATGAATTTCGCGAGGCCGGGGGGCGCCGACGGCATGGCAGATGTGCTGAATCCACTCATAGACCAGCGGTTCGTTGTCTTCCGTGATGCGGTAGAGCGGCTTTTCCCGCCGGAAGAATCGCGGAATCAGAGGCCTGGCCATGAACAGAACCAGAACGCCGCCGATGACCAGCGGGCCGAAATAGCCCAGCAGCCGGAACCGCATGCCCGCTCCCGGTGACAGAAGCGATACGTGATGCACCGCATGATAATAGACGGCATATCCCGCCGCCGCGACGATGAGCGCATACACCAGGGGGAGGATTACCATGACGAGGGTCACAATCAGCAGCCCCAGGGTGTAGAAGGCCGATTTCCGCACCGGCTCCACCCGGCCGTCAAACAC
>CAZOTP010000466.1:0-2092 GCA_964582655.1 uncultured Pirellulales bacterium
AATGCCCTCCGAGCAGATTCATAAAAAAAGCCTCCAGGCCAGCGAAAACCTCTGCCTCTGCCCCGAAATCACCAGGGCCTCCGTCGTCATGCTCTTTCTCTCCCTCCCCCGCGAAATCGACACCGCCCACGCCGTTCTCAAAGCCTTCCAGCAGAACAAAACCGTCGTCGTCCCCAGTATCGTCTGGAGCGGCCGCCGCCTCGTCCCCGTCACCATGACCGACTTCAACTGCCCCATGACCCAGGACCGGCACGGCCTGCGCCACCCCGCCGACGGTCAGCCGATCCCCCTTTCCGACATCGACCTGGTCGTCGTCCCGGGACTGGGCTTCGATCACCTCGGCAATCGCATCGGACGGGGAGGCGGTTTCTACGACCGATTCCTCAGTCACAACGGATTTCGCGGTACCGCCTGCGGCTTGGCCTTCGAGGAGCAGATTGTCGAACGGGTCCCCGTCCACGATCACGATGTCCCCCTCGATCTGCTCGTCACGGACACCGGCGTCCGGCGGTTCAAACACAAGCCGAAAAATTCGGAACCGTCTTCCGTTACGGCAAAAAAATAATCAATCGTATTCACAGGAGTCATGGATGGCTGCCAAACAATATTCCAGCCCCACTCGCACACGCGGGCTGCAGCGGGTGATTGTCTTTGCCTGCCTCTTTCTTCTGGCCGGATTCGTCGCCTGGCGGATTTTCTTCAGCGATCCGAAATCCCCCTCGAGCCAGGATACTCCCATTGCCTCCGCCGTGGAAAGCACCGCCGTCGCCGCGCTTTCCTCCCCGCCCCCGACCTCCGCGCCGGCGCCAGCGGCCCAAACGCCGCCCCAGACCGACCTGCCAGGTCCAATTCCTCCGGCAAATCCCCAAACGTCGCTTGCGGATTCTTCCCCCGTTGCGCAAATCCCCGCGATTGCGGCGGAACCGCTCGCGGTTCCTGCCACCCCCGCCGGTCAAGCCTTCCAGGCCGGCTCCGATGCGTTCCAGGCAAAGGATTATATCAAGGCCCGCGACCGGCTCAGCGCCGCCCTCAAGCTGGGGCTTCCCGATCCCCATGACCGCTCCGCCCGCGAAATGCTCAACCGCGCCGCCGACGAGTGGCTCTTCTCCAAACACGTTCTCTCCGGCGATCCCTATTGCTCCGCCTACACCGTCCGGCAGGGCGATCTACTCGTCGCCATTGCCAGAAAATTCAGCGTGCCCCACGAACTCCTCATGAAAATCAATGGCATCGAAAACCCCTCCCGCCTCCGCGTCGGACAAACCCTCAAAGTCGTCCACGGCCCCTTCCACGTCGAAGTTAAATGCTCCACATTCCAGATGACCGTCACCCTCGGCGACGCCGTCGCCCGCTGCTATCCCGTCAGCGTCGGGAAATCCGGCCGCGACACCCCGCGGGGACTCTGGAAAGTCCGCGTCGGAAAAAAACAGGTCAATCCCGCCTGGCCCGACGCCGAAACCGGAAAATTTTACTACCCCGACGACCCCGAAAACCCCCTTGGCGAACGATGGATCGGCCTGGAAGGCATCGAAGGCGACGCCGTGGGCCGCGAAGGATTCGGAATCCATGGCACCATCAAACCCGACGAAATCGGAAAAAACGCCTCCCGGGGATGCATCCGACTCCTCAACCCAAACGTCGAAGAAGTCTATGACCTCCTCGCCGAAGGAAATTCCCTCGTCCGCGTCATCGACTGACGCCCCTTCACCATCCCGCTTCAAAATACATTCAGGCACCGCCCGCGCCATTGTCATCGCGAGCGCAGCGTGGCGATCTCAACCGATCCTTCACCCTGTGTTTTTCGGCTTTCGGTAGGATGTGCCTCGGCACACCGAAAAAAAACAACAGCCCCAAGTGCAAACGCGGGGGTTCTTCAGCGGTAGCTGTCTTTCCCTTTCACACCTTTCGCACTTTTCACACCTTTTACACTTCGAGGCGGAAGCCTTGTCATCGCGAGCGCAGCGTGGCGATCTCAACCCCCCGCCCACCCGGTGTTTTCGCCTTTCGGTAGGGTGTGCCTCGGCACACCAAATGGATACAACAGCCCCTCTTGAAAATGCGGCAAGCCGCCGCCAGCGAGGCGGGTTCTTCC